>NZ_CP024313.1:300000-489086 GCF_002944315.1 Rhizobium sp. NXC24 | reverse complement strand
TCATGATGCTCTCCGGCCTGGCGAACCATTCATTCGCATCAGCGCCATCAACATCGGCCCAAGTGAAAACTCGCCGCGTTCTGCCTTGCGGGTGAGGTCACGCAAATAACCGCCCGCATTGTTGATGTGCCCTGCCCTTTCGAGGATGCAGGCCATGACGGCTGCAGCATTCTCGGCGCCCAGTGCCTCGCAGCCATCTTGATAGGCGCTCGGACTGACGCCCAGCATCGATCGAACGACCACTGCGGCTGACATGAGATCGCGCCAGCTCCCGATCGCCCCGCCCGGCCCGTAGTTCGAAATTTCAGGGCAGGCCTGCAACACCATTGCCAGCGGAAAAGCCTTTATCGGCTCTCGCATCCGCCCAATGTCTGGGTTCGACTTCGCCCCCGGCTCTTTTTCAGAGCGAGGTTCAAGTTCATTGCTGGATTCGGGTTTTGAATTCTGTATGTGACGTCCATTCTGGGCATCATTGCCATCTGTTTTTTGAGAATCTTCCTGAATTTCCAGTTGGTTGATGATCTCTTCACGCAACATTCGCATTTCGTTGAGGACGGATTCAATATCTTTGAGGGTCGGGGAGCGGGGGACGCGGGCGAGGAGCTGCACGTAGTGATCTTCCAGCTTTTCCCAATCGCCAGAAGCGCCCTCTTCTATCGCAGCCGTGAGCAGCTTACGAACATCGCGACGGCAGATCGTCAGTGCTTCCTTGGCGCTGCGGAAGTGCCGGCGCTCGGCCGCTACCTGCTGCGCGAGCTGCGCAAGCTCTTCGGCCCGAGCAAGCAGTGGCGCGAGGCTGAAGCCGAACGCATCTTCGATCTGGCCGCCATTGTCCTTTCGGGCGTATCGTTTGCCATTCGCACTGTCCTTGCGCTGGATCAGCCCAGCATCGACGAGTGCGGCAAGGTGTCGGCGCAATGTCGTGCCAGCAATACCATGCGCTCGAACGGAAAGCTGTTCATTTGACGGGAACACCACCAGGCCGCGCTCTTCCGAAAGCTCATTATCCGGGTAAAAGGTCAAGAGCGCATCAAGAACAGCAAGGGCGCGGTCCTGAATGCCGAGCGCTGCCCTCGCCTCCGAGGCATCGCGAAAGATCTTCCATTTGTCGGCCGTCTTACCCGGCCGCATCTCAGCCGTTTTCATTTGCCCTCTTACGTGGGCAAGCGACATCGGCCGCCGCCCGAAGGGCGTCGTCACACTTCCAATCTGCATTTTTTCTCTCACCTTAATTGAGGCAAAAGAGATCCGCCCGCCAAATCGACGGTTACGACTCTTGACAGGGATTCGTGGAAATGCGATTCTCGATCTTGCTTAGGGAATACGAGAAGGGCTTCCACGACTTGGTCGTTTGGGGGCCTTTTTCTTTTGCGGCTTCAGTCTCCTTTGCTTCCCTCCTTGAGGAATTGCTCGTAGAGCGCATCCAAATTGCGGGAAAGATATTCTCCGAAACGGCCAGCATTCTTCGCCTTCATCGAGAGCGAGAAAGCTTTGCCCGTATTCTTGATTTCAGCCTGCACTGCCTTGTCCCGGGGCTGCCACTTCGCCTTTTGAGTCGAAACCTCCGCCTTCCTCACAGGCCGCGCAGTTCTGTTGAGTGCCTTGTACAGAGATGAAAAGCGTTCATCAGACGGCAATGCGTCGAAGCCGTCCGTGCTCAAAACTTCTGACACTTTGCCGCTATTGGCGAATTTTCCGACCAGAAGTGAAAGCTCTACCCAACGCTCTCGGCCCACACCGGGAGCTGACCCGATTTTTTCTATGACGTCAGCCGAGATGCGCTCTGCCACCGTCATCATCTTCGAGATCGAAGCCGCATTCGCCGACAATGCCAAGGAAATCACCTCTCGGCCATAACCAAGATCATCTAGACGCTTGGCGAATAGCGCCCTTTCGATAAAAGAGAGATTCGCACGCGCGGAATTTTCCTGACCTTGAGCAATGACATGGGAACGATCGTCGATTGCCTTGACAACAGCCCGGACTTTTCTGCCGAGGTCCCTTGCTGCTCTTACCCGTCTGTGGCCGAAGACGACCTGATAAAGACCATCGACCTTCGTGTGGGGCCGCACGAGAATAGGCGTATCCTGCCCACGTACCCGAATCGCCTCTAGCAGATCTTGATACTCGCCGTCGTCGTCTGAAATCCGATCCTTTACGAAAGAGCCTTCAATTTGTGCCGGATCGAGTTCGATAATTGCCTCGCCTTCGAGAAATTTATCAGCTTGCTTTGCCAACTCGTCCAGCGAACGCACGAGAGATTTGCCTGCGCCTCGCATAGGATATGCGGGTGCCGCGCTATCTTCATGCAGATCAGCAAGTCCCTCGAGCAGATTTTTCCGTGCCATCTCATTTGCTCCGAACAGCCGTTAGCTGTTTGTTTTTCCGCATAAAAATTCCGTTTTTGTCAGCCGACAAATCGGCGCCCCCATGATTCGTGAACGAGGCCGGCAATCTCAGCATTCACTGCATCCAACGATTCCATCGCACGGTCATACGTGCCTCTGTTCATGGATGCCCGATCAACTTCGTACAGAGTTTGCTTGGTAATCCCGGCATCCGAAACCGCCGTCGACTTCACCATCTGGTTCTTTAGTATGAACTCGTGGAACATCGTGGACATAAAGCCGACCATCTGGGCTTGGGGAACATCGGTCGGCTCGTAGCGCGTAATCAGGTATCTGTACCAGGAGAGGTTCACTTCCGCACCAGCCGCACGGATCGGCTTTAGAATTCCACCAAGCATCAGCAGGAACTGACCCATCGACATCACATCGAGCATCTGCGGATGGATTGTTATCAGAACACTTGTGGCTGCGGTCAGTGCGGTCAGCGTCAAATATCCGAGCTGCGGTGGACAGTCGACGACGACGACATCATAACGATCGTCGACCTCAGCCAAAGCCCGTGATATACGGGTGAAAAACGTTTTGCCTTCATTGGAAGACTTATCAGACATCGCGAGCGGCGTGTCGTATTCATACTCCTGTAAATCCAGGTTTGCAGGGACGATGTCCAATCCAGGAAAATTAGTGGTCTGGATGATTTCCGAGATTGGCTTTCTCGCGCCATCGTAGCGAATTGCGTCATAGATCGACGCAATCTGATCGAGCTCCGGTTGGAAACCGTGCAGAGACGAAAGGGATGCTTGAGGGTCGAGGTCTACCGCGAGGACGCGATGCCCGGTCAATGCCAGGTACTGCGCCAAATGGGCAGCGGTCGTGGTTTTCCCCGAGCCTCCCTTGAAGTTGACTACAGCAAGCACCTGCAGCTTTTCACCGCCGCGCCGATGGGGAACATACATGCGGTTGTCGGATCGACCGTGCGTATCCAGATATTGGCGAAGTTCCAACATTTGTTCGGCGGTATAGGAGCGACGGCCCGAGGACGAGGTTTGAGGGGAGGGGCCCTTTCCCTCCAGATGCAGCTTTTTCAGTGTGCTTTGCGATACGCCGACATAGGTCGCGACCTCTGCCAGCGAGAAGCTTCGCAATGTCTTTTTCGCGTTCGGCGGGAATCGTTGTACGCTAAGTAGGTGCAGCTTTTTCGAAATCAAATCACCCTGTTCAAGGATTTGATCTTCAAAGTGCATCGGCATCTTAAGCGAAGCCATCGAATTAGCGTTCATTGTCAGAAATCTTTCAGATAACGGTTTTCGGCCCGATAATGCCACTGAACCGTTATTATGTCCGATTCTCCCGGGCCGGCAAGGAAAATGCGGCTAATAAACTGTTAATAGGCGGGAGGCCCTTTGACCTATGGTTAACGCCGCTGTCGGTGTTTCCCTTGCGAATCCAATCTGTTACAGTCCCGCGATGCAACTTTCGTTGCTTATTTGTTCACTGGTGATTCCTACAACTAAGGGGATAACACGCGAGATCAGATCAGTGCGTTCTCGCCCAAAACCGCGCGACTCACCGAAATACCTTGTAGGATTCTACAACTGCCCCGCCGTTCTAATCCGTGCTGCTCTTTGTCGATAAATTTAAACGACGGAGATCAGCATGAAGGTTGTTGCGATATCGACAAGACAGGGGCTTCCCGCACAACACCTTCTCGAAGCACATCATCGACTTCGAGCTCAGGTGTTTTCAAATCGGTTGGGTTGGGAGGTCGGTGTTATTGACGGCCGGGAAGCGGACGCCTTCGACGCTCTCCAGCCTACTTACATACTCGCCGTATCGGACGGCGCTCGTGTGGCAGGATGCGCTAGGCTCTTGCCGGCCATGGGTCCGACGATGGTGACGCATGTCTTTTCGTCACTGCTAACGCACGGACACCTAAACGCCCATCCATGTATGATCGAAAGCTCCCGCTTTTGCGTGGACACCACCTTGGTCGATCTTCGCGGAGGGGGTCTCGTCCACGAGGCCACTTTGACCATGTTCGCGGGCATCATCGAATGGTGCATCGCAAATGAATACACGGAGCTCGTCACGGTGACCGATCTTCGATTCGAGCGGATCCTTGCGCGCGTTGGATGGCACCTGTCGCGATTGGGCGAACCCAAGAACGTTGGCAACACAATTGCCGTCGCGGGCACCTTGCCGGTGAACGCCGAGACATTCCTCAGGCTTCGTCCATCCAATTACCGTTCTGAATTCTTCTCCCCAGATGGGCAGCGGAAAAGGAGAGGTCCGTGAACCAGCTCCGCTCTCACCACCGGCTTGTCTGCAAACTTCAAAACGCGCTCGGCCATACGCTGTGCGCCGCACTGGGAGACGTGGATGTGATCGAAATAATGCTCAATCCGGACGGAAAGCTCTTTATTGAGCGCCTCACTCACGGCGTTACGGCGGCCGGCGAAATGTCGCCCGTCGCGGCGGAAACGGTGATCGGAATTGTGGCGCATTTCCTTCAATCCCAGGTAGACACGAAGCAACCCATCATCTCCGGCGAGCTCCCGATAGGTGGGCACCGCTTCGAGGGCCTTTTACCACCAGCGGTCGCCAAGCCAGCCTTTACGATCCGCCGCCGTGCCCCACGCCTAATTCCGCTCGAAGAATATGTGCGGTCAGGCGCGCTGACGGGATACCACGCCTTGATGATCCGAAAAGCAATTTCCAAAAGGCGAAACATCATTGTATCCGGAGGCGCCGGTTCTGGCAAAACGACGCTTGCGAACGCGTTGATCGATGAGATCGTCAGATTCACCCCCGAAGACCGTTTGGTGATCCTCGAAGACACCGCCGAAATTCATTGTTCGGCCGAGAACGCCGTTCTACTGCATACCAGCGATACCGTTGATATGGCGCGACTGCTGAAGAGCACGATGCGACTGCGCCCCGATAGGATTGTCGTCGGCGAAGTCCGCGACGGTGCCGCGTTGACCCTGCTGAAGGCGTGGAACACCGGTCATCCAGGAGGCATCGCGACAATTCACTCGAACACCGCCATGTCGGCGCTCCGCCGCCTTGAACAACTGACCGCAGAAGCAAGCCAGCAGCCGATGCACGAGGTTATCGGTGACGCAGTCGACCTCATCATCTCCATTGAACGGACACCGCACGGGCGGCGGGTTCGAGACGTCATCCACATCGAACGGTTCGCGGAGGGCCGATACGAGATCGGTTCAGACCAACTCGATGAAGAAGAGGAGGCCCGACATGTCGCGTAAGCCTTCGCTCGCCAAGGTCACATTCTATGTCCTGACGACAATTCTCGCTTCGTTTGATCCGGCACTCGCCAGTTCGGGCGGTGGCGGACTGCCCTGGGAAGGACCACTGCAGCAAATTCAAGAGTCGATCACCGGGCCTGTCGCAGGATACATCGCACTTGCGGCTGTCGCCATAGCCGGCGGCATGCTCATATTTGGTGGGGAGCTGAACGACTTCGCGCGGCGACTTGTATACGTGGTTCTCGTCGCCGGCATTCTGCTCGGTGCCACGACCATCGTGGGCCTGTTCGGCGCGACTGGAGCTTCAATAGGCCTGACGAAGGACCTGATCGCCTCGGACGGCTTGCAAAGCGCAGGAGTGACAAATGGCTGAGTCCGCGTCCGGTCTGCAGCGGAACCGCATCCACCGCGCGCTGTCGCGCCCCAACCTTCTGGTGGGCGCGGACCGGGAACTGGTGCTGATCACCGGCCTGGCCGCAGCCATCCTCATCTTCGTCGTCCTCACCATCTATTCGGCGCTCTTCGGCGTTGCCGTCTGGATCGTCGTCGTCGGGCTCCTGAGGATGATGGCAAAGGCCGATCCGCTCATGCGACAGGTCTATGTCCGCCATATCTCGTACAAGCATTACTACAAGGCGACCTCCTCGCCGTGGCGCCGGTATTGAGAGGAAGGCATGGTCGCTCTCAAACGCTTCCGGGCCACCGACCCATCCTTTGCGGATCTCGTCCCCTATGCCGGCCTCGTCGACAATGGTGTTCTCCTGTTGAAAGACGGAAGCCTGATGGCCGGCTG
Organism: Rhizobium sp. NXC24; assembly: GCF_002944315.1. NCBI lineage: Bacteria > Pseudomonadati > Pseudomonadota > Alphaproteobacteria > Hyphomicrobiales > Rhizobiaceae > Rhizobium > Rhizobium sp. NXC24. The sequence goes on along the minus strand of NZ_CP024313.1, from coordinate 482,676 downwards.
GTATTTTGCGGGACCGGATTCAGAAAGCGCCACGGCCCTCGAGCGCAACGAACTGTCGCGCCATATCAATACAATCCTCTCGCGTCTCGGAAGCGGCTGGATGATCCAGGTCGAAGCCGTGCGCATTCCGACATTCGACTATCCGTCGGACGATCGTTGCCACTTTCCCGACGCGGTCACGCGCGCGATCGACGCCGAGCGGCGTGCGCATTTCGCGCGCGAACAGGGGCATTTCGAGAGTAAACACGCGCTGATCCTGACCTATCGACCGCTCGAATCCAAAAAAACGGCGCTCAGCAAATACATCTACTCGGACGAGGAGAGCCGCAAGAAGACCTATGCCGACACGGTGCTGTTCTTTTTCAAGAATGCGGTCCGCGAGATTGAGCAGTATTTCGCCAACACGCTTTCGATCCGTCGCATGGAAACGCGGGAGGCTGTCGAGAGGGGAGGGGTGCGGGTTGCCCGCTACGACGAACTGCTGCAATTCGTTCGCTTCTGCATCACTGGTGACAACCATCCGATCCGGCTGCCGGATGCGCCCATGTATCTCGACTGGATCGCGACGGCCGAGCTCGAGCATGGACTAACCCCAAAGATTGAAAGCCGCTTCCTTGGTGTCGTCGCGATCGACGGCCTGCCGGCTGAGAGCTGGCCGGGGATCTTGAACAGCCTCGATCTTATGCCGCTGACCTATCGCTGGTCTTCGCGCTTCATTTTCCTCGACGCGCAGGAGGCCAGACAGAAACTGGAGCGGACCCGCAAGAAATGGCAGCAGAAGGTGCGCCCATTCTTCGATCAGCTTTTTCAGACGCAGAGCCGTTCGGTCGATCAGGACGCCATGACCATGGTGGCCGAGACGGAAGACGCCATCGCCCGGGCTTCGTCGCAGTTGGTCGCATACGGCTACTACACGCCCGTCGTCGTTCTCTTCGATCTCGATCGCAAAGCATTACAGGAAAAGGCAGAGGCCATTCGCCGGCTGGTTCAGGCCGAGGGTTTCGGAGCACGGATCGAAACACTCAACGCGACGGACGCATTTCTCGGAAGTCTGCCGGGCAATTGGTATTGCAATGTGCGGGAGCCACTGATCAACACCAGCAATCTTGCCGATCTCATCCCGCTCAATTCAGTCTGGTCGGGCCACCCCGTCGCCCCCTGCCCATTTTATCCGCCGAGTTCGCCGCCGCTGATGCAGGTGGCGAGCGGCTCGACACCGTTCCGGCTCAACCTCCATGTCGATGACGTCGGTCATACCCTGATCTTCGGACCGACTGGATCGGGCAAGTCGACGCTCTTAGCGTTGATAGCGGCGCAATTCCGGCGCTATGAACGCGCGCAGATATTTGCCTTCGACAAGGGCAATTCCCTTCTGCCGCTGACGCTTGCTGCCGGCGGCGATCACTACGAGATTGGCGGAGACACGCAAAAAGCGGAAAAGGCGCTGGCCTTTTGCCCGCTATCGGACCTCTCCAGTGATGTAGATCGCGCCTGGGCCGCGGAATGGATCGAGATGTTGATCGCGCTGCAGGGCGTGACCATCACTCCGGACCACCGCAATGCGATCTCTCGCCAGATTGGCTTGATGGCCAGTGCACCGGGTCGATCTCTCTCGGACTTTGTGAGCGGCGTACAGATGCGCGAGATCAAGGACGCGCTCCATCACTACACGGTCGACGGTCCAATGGGTCAACTGCTCGATGCCGAGGAGGACGGCCTCTCGCTCGGTGCCTTTCAGACCTTCGAGATCGAGCAGCTGATGAATATGGGCGAGCGAAATCTCGTGCCAGTCCTGACCTACCTTTTCCGTCGCATTGAGAAGCGGTTGGATGGGTCGCCGAGCCTGATCATCCTCGACGAAGGATGGGTGCCACTTGGGCATCCGAAATTTCGCGACAAAATCCGGGAATGGTTGAAGGTGCTTCGTAGACTAAATTGCGCCGTTGTGCTCGCCACTCAGTCAATCTCGGATGCTGAGCGTTCCGGGATCATCGACGTGTTGAAGGAATCCTGTCCCACGAAAATCTGCCTGCCGAACGGCGCCGCAGGTGAGCCTGGGACGCGCGAGTTCTATGAGCGGATCGGCTTCAACGAGACACAGATCGAGATCGTTTCGAATGCGATTCCTAAGCGAGAATATTACGTCGCCACCCCTGAGGGCCGGCGGCTCTTCGACATGTCGCTCGGCCCCGTGGCGCTCAGTTTCGTTGGCGCATCCGGCAAGGAGGACCTGAAGCGCATCCGCACGCTCAGTTCCAAACACGGCCGCGACTGGCCGATCCACTGGCTACGAACGAGAGGAGTTCACGATGCCGCAGCGCTGCTCAACCTCGAATAGATTGCTCGCTGGCCTGGCGGCTGTCGCATTGATGGCCGGCGCGGTCGTGCCCGCAAATGCTGGAACTGCCACGGGTGCCGCCACCGAGTGGACGCAGGTCCTCAATAATGGCGAGCTGGTCGCTTTGGTCGGGAAGTCCGGCGAGCAGATCCAGAACCAGCTCACCCAGATAAGCCAGCTCGCACAACAGATCGAAACGCAGCTGAATATCTACCAAAACCTCCTCCAGAACACGGCGACGCTTCCGTCGCATATGTGGGGGCAGGTCGAAAGCGATCTCAACCAATTACGCAGCATCGTCGATGGGGGGCAGAGCATCTCGTTTTCCATGGGCAATGCGGATGATGTGCTGCAACAACGTTTTCAGAGCTACTCAAGCCTCAAGACCAACTTGCCAGACAATGCTTCTTTCTCAACTGCATATCAGTCCTGGTCGGATACCAACCGGGATACGATCGCAAGCACGTTAAAGGCGGCAAGCCTCACGGCCGAACAGTTCGACAATGAGGAAGGCACGATGGCCTCACTGAGGTCGATGTCTGAGACCGCCGACGGGCAGATGAAGGCTCTGCAGGTTGGGCACGAGATCGCTGCGCAACAGATTGCGCAGATGCAGAAGCTTCGCGCCCTTGTCTCACAGCAAATGACTATGATGGGAACCTGGTTTCAGACCGAACAGACCGACAAGGACCTTGCGCAGGCGCGACGTGAGAAATTCTTCAGCGGGACTGCCCCTTCCACCTCCGGCGGCGAAAAGATGAAAGTCGAGTGGTAAGCACATGACAACAATATGTCTTCGGCGGCTCCGCGCCGTGATGGTGGTTGCCACCTTCTGCATGCTGGCAGCACAGCCAGCAGTCGCCCAGGAAGGTTCAGTGCTGACCTCATTACAGAGCCAAATCACCACGGCCGCAAAGGGGTGGGAAACCACTGTCATGGATGCGGCGAAATCCTTGTTCTGGATCCTCGCGACAATCGAGATTGGCATCGCCGCGGTCTGGCTCGCATTACAGGCAGCTTCGCTAGACAGCTGGTTTGCCGAGCTTGTCCGGCGGATCATATTTGTCGGCTTTTTTGCCTTCGTTTTGGGACAGGGGCCGACCTTTGCGAAGGCAGTGGTGGATAGTTTGTTTCAGATTGGGGCTGGAGGCGGCACGGCCTCCCCTGCGGACGTCTTCAATGCTGGACTCGCCGTCGCAACGAAGATGTCGGAAAAGATACAGTTCGGTCTTTTTGAGGACAACGCGTTGGCGATCTCGGCTGCTTTTGCAATGGTCGTCGTGGTCATCTCGTTCTCACTTGTTGCCGCGATCTTCGTTTCCGTGATGGTTGAAATGTATATCGGCCTGCTTGCCGGCATGATCATGCTTGGTCTCGGTGGTGCGTCCTATACCAAGGACTTCGCAATTCGATATCTGATCTATGCCTTCTCAGTCGGAATGAAGCTCATGGCACTTGTCATGATCTCGCGCATTGGGTCGGAAGTGCTGATCGGATTGGCAAACGAACCCGACATTGGTGATCAATTCCAGACCGCGCTCGCAATCTCTGGTATTGCCGTCGTCGTCTTCATCGTCGCGATCTACGTTCCGAATATCATGCAAGGCGTCGTCCAAGGTGCGTCGGTCTCAGGCGGGATGGAAACGATCAGACACGGTGGACAGGCCGCATCCTTTGCCACAGGCGCTGGATTTCTTGCGGCTGGTGCCGCCGGCGCTGGATTCGCGGCAGCTCAAAGCGCGCGAGCGGCGGGATCGTCGATTGCCGGCGCCATGCTTCGTGGGGTCGGCGCGGGCATCGGTTCCGCCGGACAAGCAACGGGCTCTGCCGCGAAGGAAAAGGCGATCGGTTCGCCGGGCGCCTATGCAGGTTCAATCCTCGGTCTCGCCAACGCCAAGCTCGACCAGGCGCGTAGCGGGCATAGCGGACCAAAGCCGCCCCCCGAACGCAAAGACTAACAGCAATCAGAAAGTGAAGGACCGATGGCAGCGAACCGCGCCCCCGAAAATCCGTATCTTGCTGCGCGCCAGGAATGGAGCGAGCGATACGGCACCTATGTGCAGGCGGCCGCCGCGTGGCGCATCGTCGGTATTCTCGGCCTCACCATGGCTGTGATCGGCTTCGGATATTCGATGTATCTCAGCACTCAGGTCAAGCTGGTGCCCTATATTGTCCAGGTCGACAAACTGGGCACGGCGGTAACAGCAGGTTTCCCCGAACAGATCGAATACGCCGATGTCCGGGTGGTGCGCGCCACACTCGGCAATTTCGTGACCAGCTTCCGTTCGATCACGCCGGACGCCGTCGTGCAGAAGCAATATATCGACCGGACATACGCCCTGCTTCGGACCTCCGATCCATCGACGCAGAAGATCAATGACTGGTTCCGGAGCAATTCGCCTTTCGAGAGAGCCAAGTCTTCGACCGTTGCCATCGAGGTCAACAATATCGTGGCGCTCTCCAACCAGACTTATCAGATCGACTGGACCGAATACGAACGGGACCGAAAAGGCAAGGAAACCGGCACGCGCCGGTTCCGCGGAATCGCGACAGTTACGCTTACCGCGCCGCAGGACGAGGCGACCATCCGCCTCAATCCGATCGGCCTCTACGTTAGGGATTTTGACTGGACGGCACAGCTTTGAGGGCAGGGGATTTGACATGCACAGAACAGGATTGATCGCGGCCGCAGGCTGTATGGCCGGACTCGCCTTTGCAATGGGCGCTCATGCCCAAACCATGACATCGAACGAGGTCAAGGGAACCAAGCTGTCGAGCAAATGGCGCGGCACGCCCGGCCTCGTGACCACGGGACCGGACGGAAAGGTCATTTTCCTATTCGGGGAGACGCAGCCATCCGTGGTCTGCTCGCCGCTGCAGGTCTGCGATATCGAATTGCAAGGCGGCGAGATCGTCCGAGATGTTCTCGTTGGAGACACTGTTCGCTGGAAGGTGGAGCCCGCCACCTCCGGTGCAATCGGCGGCCAAGCGATCCATCTGATCGTCAAGCCGTCGGAAGCAGGTCTTGTCACCTCGATGGTGGTCACGACGTCGCGACGTACCTATCACATCCAGCTCAAGTCACATCCGAGCCAGTACATGGCACGCGTCGGCTTCGAATATACCGAGGATGTCTCGGCCAAGCTCGCAGATGTAAATTCACGCCTTGAGACCGGCGGCTTCCCCGGTACGGCGTCCGATAAGCTGAACTTTTCCTATTCCATCAGCGGGAGCGCGTCATGGAAGCCGAAGCGGGTCTATTCGGATGGCGTGAAAACTTACATCCAGTTTTCGAAGTCGATCTCAGGTCAGGATGCACCGGTGCTGTTCGTGATCCACGGTGGCCAGAGCCGCATCGTCAATTACCGCATGAAGAACGACTTGATGATCGTCGATTATGCCGTCGACGAGGCGATCCTCGTCTCCGGCGTCGGCTGGCGCCAGCAGAAGATCACCGTTCGGCGGGGAGGCTGAGCTATGCACAAGCTTCTCGTCATCATCATCAGCGGCTTTCTCACCGCATGCCAAACTGAAGAGGATGGGTTGGACGCCAGGTTAAACGCCGCGCCGGTCTCCGGGCCCGCCGCAAGTGCCATCGCCGGCGACATGGCAAGCCGGCTCGCCGAGCAGATCGGCCCCGTGAGCTCGACGACAATCAAGATGGAAAAGGACACATCGGAGTTTGCGACGGCACTCCAGGCGGCCCTAAAGGGCTTTGGCTACACCGTTCTAACCGACGGCAAAGTTGGAAAGGACGTGAAACCGGTCGAGCTCACTTACTCGATCGATGGCACTCAAGATCAGGTACTCGCGCGGCTGTCAACACCGTCCATTACCCTTGGCCGCGCATACAAAGCAACGGCAGCCGGTGCGACGCCGGCAAGTCCGCTCTCCATCATGCAGCGTATTTGAGGGGAAGGGTATGATCCAATCGCTCCAGCTCGGCCCTTCAAAGCAAGCCGACGGTCAGAAAGGCATGCTTCGCCTCAATCGGCTACCAATTATTATCGCCACGGTCCTCATCGCGCTGTTCTTCGGCGTGGTCGTGATCGGCCTATCATGGCGAGGACTTCCCTTCCACTGGAGCAACGAGATCGACAGCACCTTGAATACACCGGCGACGAACTTCGGTGACCAGCTCAAGCGCGGCATCAGTGACGGAATCATCGGCGAGCCAGGTGAGCGGGAAGTGTTCCAGCCAACACCCACCGTCGAACAGAAGGTGGAGAAGGGAGCGCCTGTTATAGACCGCCGGCCCACGGAACGGCAAGAAAGACGCCCGCAGCTCGAATCAGAGGAGGAATGGAGAGCGCGCCTAAAGCGGGAGCAGGATGAACAATATATCCGTGAAGCTCAGCGCCTGCGGATGGCTCGCCTGCAGGCGCGGGCAACGGCTTTGGACTCGCCTTTGAAGGTAGATATTTCTGACGTCGAGAAAGCCGCTAAAAGTTCCACAGACGCCGGTCGTCAGACTTCAACGACGACAGCCAACAATGCCTCGGATCTCTACACCGCCGCGTCGAAATCCGGGCTGATGGGCCAAAACGTCGACCCGAATGCCCAAAGTTCGAAGGAGGATTTCTTCAATCAGGACATCAAGGATCTTGGCTATTTGCCGAATAAGATCGTGCCGCAGATGTCGCCGTATGAGCTGAAGCGCGGCTCGGTCATTCCAGCCACGTTGATCACAGGTCTCAACTCAGACCTTCCGGGCCGGATTGCCGCGCAGATCAGTCAGAATGTCTATGATAGCGCCACCGGCTACCGGCTCCTGATCCCGCAGGGAGCCAAGTTGTTCGGCCGTTACGATTCCAAGGTTTCCTTTGGCCAGGAGCGCGTGCTCGTCGTCTGGACTGATCTGATCTTCCCGAATGGCTCGACGCTGCAGATCGGCGCCATGGCTGGGACCGATGGGGCGGGATATGGCGGCTTCAAGGATAAGGTCGATCGGCATCTCTGGCGCACGTGGAGTTCGGCAGCACTTGTCGCGATACTTGGAACCGGCATCGACATGTCGATGCCCAAAAGCACGACGCTTGCCACCCAGGACACGGCCTCCGATGCCGCCAGACGGAATTTCGCGGACACCTTCGGTCGCGTTGCCGAGCAGACCATCTCGAAGAACTTGAACGTTCAGCCGACAATCCAGATCCGGCCGGGATACGAGTTCAATGTCTTGGTCGATCAGGATATCGTCTTCCCCTCTGCCTACAGCAGTCAGTGATACAGCATCAGAAAAAGTCTTTGTTTAACTTCATCTCTTAGTCAGAAGGTTTGATTGCGAAATAGAGGTGAATAGACGTTTGCGCTGGTGAGCGCAGATCTGTATCACTTCCGAAGGAGCGGGGGCGCCTTCACGTACAACAGAAAGGAGACAGGTCTGTGGATCCAGCCTTAAGCGCTCTCATTGACATGGTTGAAGCTTCATACGATGAACGGATGATCAAACGCGGGCTCAAAGGCTTCGTTCATTCGTGTGGATTTCAATTCTTTGCCTATCTGCAAACGGAAGGCCTTAGCGCCCGCGCGCTCAGTTCCTATCCCGAGAAATGGCAGAAAATTTACCTACGCAACCAATATTCTCGGGTGGATCCGGTCGTAACGGAAGCCAAACGCCGGATGGAAATGTTTTCGTGGGCGATCGATGACTGGCCGTCTCGTGGGAGCTCTGAGTTCAAGCGTTTTCGGGATGAAGCGGTCGAACATGGCATTCGCAGTGGGGTGACGGTTCCCGTTCAAGGCAGTTTCGGCTCAATCATTATGCTGACATTCGCTTCCTCGGGGCACAAAGCTGATATTTCAAAATGTCAGAAGCAACTAAACCCGCTGCAGGCCGTGTTGGCAGTTCACTATCGCCTGAAGATCATAGCTGCGTCGACGATCGTCGCACCCGGCCGGCTGCTTTCACCAAGGGAAGCGATGTGTCTTACGTGGGCGGCAAAGGGTAAAAAGGCGTGGGAGATTGCCTTCTTAATGGGAATTACCCCAAGAACAGTGCAGCACTATTTCGATAGCGCACGCAAGAAGCTGGATGCTGCGACGATCCCTCAGCTCGTGGCAATCGCGAAGGACCGCGGTTTGGTGTAACCATCATTCGTCGTTTTCGGAGGGCACATCAGGAACATAACCAAGCGCATCGATGATTTCCGAGAGTTCTTCCTGCTGGGCTTCTGACTTCTTTTGGCGATCGAGATACTCATCTTGCAGGCTCTTGAGCACGTCGCTGGAAGTCGAGGCGTCGGCGGTTGCAAGAGTCCACGCTTCGTAGACAGCTTCATCCGCGGCTAGAAGTCGGCGGTGCTCGCGGATCGCAGAAATTGCCAACGCTTTCAAATCGGCTTCTCGCATCGCACTATAACGAGACTCTCTTTTGCCGCTTGTCTCGAATGAGACCTCGTTGTCCATCCGCTTCTCCTCTTACCTCGTTTGCGACCCGCCAAGGATCGAGACCTTCCGGTATCGTATACGCATTGCAAAATACATCCCATCCTTCAGTAAGATGGGTGGCCATAAACTCGACAGTTCATTGCTCGCACGAAGAGGGCATCAGCGAACGCCTCATCGCTCTGATCTATATGCAGATTCTATATCTGAAACACCGTTGTAGAGAATACTCCGTGGAGAAATACTCTGCAAGCCGCTGCTTTCTCCACCATGGAGATTCGAGAGGTGTTTGCACGGAATCTGAAAGCTGCGCGTCAAGCCAAAGGCCTGTCGCAAGAAGAGCTTGCGTTTCGGGCAGGTATCGATCGAACTTATATCAGTTCTCTGGAGCGCAGTGTCTATAATGCAAGCATCGACGTCGTCGATCGCCTGGCGACGGTCTTAGGTGTTGAGGCGTCTGAATTGCTGAAACGTCGGCCTGAGACAAAAATTAAGCCATTGGGATGACGAGTACAGAGTTGGGAACCGAAAACAAGGCAACCAAGGACGCAATGCTCGGGGTGTCCTCGAATGATCCGTCATCCTCCGGCAGAATTGCTATGCAGCCATAAAAGGTTATCCCATCCGGCGAACGTTACGCGGTACCCTTTTCGCCTTTGGCGTTGGCACTTTGGAATTGCCCTTCAACTTTCAGACGATCGAGGACGATTATGCATGCCGGGGATGCGCCATCCGTCGCGCCGTTTTCGACGTAAGAAATTCGAGTGCTTATTTGCCTCCAATCCTCGAAAGATCGATCCGAATTCCGGCTTGACCAATATTCTCATTCACCTTCGTCCGCTTCTCGGGAGTGGTCACGGCGACTGGTTGTCCATCGACGGAACGCGCTTCGCTTTGCCGAGGCAATTCGATGGAGGCTCCTGGATCCTGCGCTTGAAATACACGCACTCCTTCGAATTCCCCGGTCTTCCAGGCATAGAGCGCATCTTCGAAAATCTGGCGGAAGACGTCATCGCTCTTCGGATTGCCGTACCATCTAGCAACAATGCGCAGGACCTTGGCGAACATCGTCGTGCCCTTGCGCAGGTTCTCGCAGGTATCCACCAAATCCAGCGTCAGATCGGCTGCCTCCTTCACGCCGACACCGGCTGGAAACTGGGTCAGGCCGACGCGAACCTCAGCTTGCTCAACATACTGCCGAACGATCGCCATGGCTTCGTCGGCCGACGTTGCCTTCGGAACTAGAATCAACCGGCCGTCTGATTTGACTGTGACGGCAAGGGGGTCGGCCGACCCAGCGGCTGTCACGAACTGCTCGACGATCGTGGATGCTAAGGAGGGGTCGGCGCATTGTTGGATTAGGGCAGCGTCAAGCATGACGTCTCCAATGAAAGAACACAAGGGGTAAAGCACCAGCATTTGCGGGCATTTCCTTGGGTTCGGTTGTCTTTTGACCGGCGTTTTGACCGATCGGCTCAAATCTCTTCGTTCCGCTGGACAGGTTGTTCCCGTCCTTCGGTTCTCGAACCATTCTCCAACGCGTGACCTGATGCGTTGGCTTCGGTCACAGAGTGGCGTTCGGCTCCCGGTTTCCCATTCTCCTTGAGGAGCGCAGCCCAGACCTGCCAGGCTCGCTAGAACGTCATCAGGGCAACCGGGATATCGTCGACGCGCCTTCCATGTTGCTTTCGCCGCGCGGCTTGTAAGCGCGCTGATCACGCAGGATCTGGAAGGCGATCGTCAAAAGCTTACGCGCGATGGCCACACGCGCCTTATTGGTTCCTCTGATCTTCAGATGCTCGTATTGGGCGCGCAGCTGTGGATCGCTGGCGATGGCAGGAGAAACCGCTTCCACGAAAGCCCAGCGCAGCCACTTGTTGCTCTGCTTGATGATCTTGCCGTGATAGGTCTTGCCGCCGGAGGAATAGGTCGACGGCACAAGCCCGGCATAGGCGGCAAGTTTCTTCGGGTTGGAACCGCGATACGTCGTCGATCTCAGCATCGATCAGCCGGGCGAAGAACTCGCCGATGCCGGGGATCGTCTTCAACAGTTTGACGTTGCCATTGGCCTTGGTCATCGCCCGGATCGTCGCTTCCGACTGCTTGATGCGCCGATCGATGTCGCCGATGAACGCAAGGCCGCGATCGATCTGGATGCGGTCGATCTCCGAGACCTTCACCTGCGCCAGCTGGACGCGGCCGGCCTTGCCGAACAGGTCACCGAGCTTCTTCAGCCGTGCCGTCTGCTCGGGATAGCGGTCGAACACCGTGACGATGCGGTTCTTCGTCATCGTGCGCAGCCGCACGTAAAATGTCATCGAGATCACCATCCAGTTGCGCGTCGCCTCAACCACGGCATGCGAGTTCTCGCGGTAGCGTTCCAGGAACCCGCCAAGCGACTGGCGGTCGTTCTTCACCCGGCCGGATCTCAGCATCTTGCCGCTGCTGTCCTGCACCACCAGATGGCTGTAGGATTTGTGGTAGTCGACCCCGATATGGTATTCATAAGTGGCAGTCATGCTTCCAACTCCCTTGTTGAGATCTTCGAAACCCCAATAAGGTAAGCCGAAAGGCTGGAAGTGTGACTGTCCCTCGACATCATCGGCATCTCAGTGATCCGTTCTCTCTCCGGGGGCGGCCTCTTTCATGCCACCTCCTTGTAATCAGGTGTTGAAGGAGATGACGAGGGGTTTGTCGAACAGGCGCGCCCAGGCTTGCGTGCTTGCGCGCTGGATGGCGACAATAGGGGTTCCTTTGGTCCACCATCCATTGCCGGCGGCAACAATGACATCCGGATGATACAGCATGGACTGGAGGACAGGCCATATGATCAGTTGCTCATAGCAGATCAGTGGTGCTAGCCGATGGTCGGCAACCGTCACCGTCGGATTTGCGAAGAGATGCGCCTGCGCGCCGCCACTCTGACTAAGCAGGGGGCGCCAGGGTTGCCACATCGAACCTGGAACCGGCATGCGCTCTTGATAAAGGAGTTGCGCACCATTACCGGAGATCGCAATCAGAACGTTGTCGTATCCGCCCGAATTGACAACTGAGGCGCCGGCGATAACGGATATGTCCGTTCCCTCCAGAGCTTTTACCCACAGGCGCTCCGTGGTCGGTGTCCAAGAGCCGAGGGCGCTTTCGGGCAACACGATCCGACGGCTGCCGCCAGATACTCGATCCTTCACCGTGGCAATCAGATCACGGTGGCGCTGCAGACTGATGTCGCGGCCGAGCGAAGCGCCCAATTCGAGATCGACGCCCTGCCATGCTTCCGGTAGGGCCGGCACGGTCCAGACTGCGGCGGACCAAAGCCACAGACCTGAAAGGGCGATGACGATAGCTGGCCAAGCACGGGTTACAAGGCCGATGAGGCCGGCTGTCCCGGCGACCAATCCCCACCATCCCCATCCTGGAAACAGTACACCCGTGGCTGTGATCGGATGTGCCCAACCGGTGATGCCGAATGGTGGAATTGTCATAAGTACGGACGCAGCAAGATAACGAAATGGCCGCGTAGAGCCGCATCTCGTCCAGAATACTGTGTGGACGCCGATAAAGCTCAGCGACGCGCAGAGCCAGAGCAACAGGCCCGGCAAGAGATCGGAGACGTAGAAGGTCGCGACACCTTGGGGTAATCCCCGAGAGGCCGCCAGGAAATAGCCAGCCGCGACAAACGCGGCAATCAACCGCGTTCGCGCAAGCATCCAGAGAATTGGAAACCCGAAAGTGACCGGAAGAAGCAGAACGTGGCCACTCCATCCTACCACTCCGACGATGATAGAAGCGGGAATCGGGAGGGCGGACTGAAGTTGGTCAAGGCGCATAGGTGAGCACCTGTTGCGCCAGGCCGACGATGCCGGAAGCTGGCAGGGGGCCGAAATAACGGGAGTCATAGGAACTCCTGAACGCTGAATAGACAAAAACGCTTCCCGCCGGCACGACACCGCCGGGAAATGGCGTCATTGGTCGACCCGCGCCGTCCCGCTCAGTGAGGTCGGAAAATGGGATCGGGCGCCCGTCGATCGTCACGTGCGCACCGATTTCGACATGCTGCCCGGCTACAGCGATGATTGTCTTGATGAGCGGAGCGATCGCGCCCGGGCAGGATCCAACGCGGAGATACCCTCGCGCGCGCCCCTCCCGTATTGCCGCCGTAAGCGGGGGGCAAATGAAAACGAGATCCCCGCGAGCTGCCGGGCGATCGAGCGCCACGATACGCCAGAGGCCGAGGGGTTCGCTCGGTGTCAAGTTGATGCGAAAGCCGCCGACGATTGCGGCAGCAACACCGCCGCTAGCGACGGATGCCGCCAGGGCCAAGAGCACGACTGCATGGGTCCTTTGAGCGCTTCGCGTACAGAACGCAAACACGGGTGTTTTCATTTTAGCGAGAGCCCCTGGCTCTTCGTCTGACGCATTGTCTCCGCGTGCTTCAGCGCCTCGGTCGTACGCTCATGAGCGGCGAGTTGCTGCACCGTCCGCATCGAACTCCATGCCGCTTGAACCTCTGCCTTCTGCCCTGCCGTCATTCCCGACGTGACGGCATTGAAGGTCTGTCCAATGGGGTCCTTTGCAGCAAGCGACAGGAAGATTCGCTCGCCGAACCGCTCCGATACCGCCTTGGCGAAACCCTCCAGTTCCGCCTTCATCATTTTGTCGGCAAGTGCATATTCGAGGCCGGCGGGCAGGTCGTTGCGGTCGATCGCATCGCGAACGCGCTCGAGGATCTGCTTTGCACCTTGCGACAGCGCGGGAATATCGATCGAGACCTTCAGACGGAGAGCGCGTTCTTCGACCTCGAACTTGCGCTCCGCCTCCGCCCGCTGGCGCAAATAACGCTCCAAATTACGGGCCAACGCCGGCGCATTCGTTTGTGCCTTTTCTCGCTCCTGTCTGTCGGCGTGGCTGGCGAGTATCCCGGTCTTGCCCTTGAGCGCGCCGAAGCGTTCAGGCTCCGATCCGATCCTAGCCAACGTGGATTTCGCAATGCTCTCGTCCTTCAGCATCGCGTTGACGTTGACGGCCTTGAACGCGCTTTCCGGCTGGGCGTAGACGAGGTGGAAGCGGGTCGAGACCTCCTCCCATTGCTTCTTCAAGCCGGGGTCGGCGGCAAGCCGGTCTTCGACGGCCTGTTCCAGCGATTTTGGGAACGTGGTGATGCCCGATACCATTGGTTTTGCCTCGTTGATCCTGTGCGATTGAGTGGTCTTGGCCGCGCCGGCGAACAGACCAAGCCTGCCGGCGATCGTCGCCAGACGTGCGCCAAGCTCGGCGAGCTTCGACTTTTGCCGGACGGTCCATTCGAGCCTGTCGCGAACGACCGTGCGTGCGACGTTAACGAGGTGAAGGCCACGGGCGTCGGCGAAGCGAAGGGCTTGGGCGTAGAAGCGCCCGCTCGCATAATCGAGCGTCGTTTCCTTGGCTTGTCCGCGCGACAGGATCGAGATCAGGCCGCCCGCCTTGGCGAAGGATCGGCGGCCGTAATAGAAGCTAAGGTCCTCGCGATGACGGGTCATGGCAACGTAGGTGAGATGGCGATCGAGCGACAAGGACGCCAGGACCTTCACCCGATCCACGGTGGCGCCCTGGCTCTTATGGATCGTGATGGCATAGCCGTGATCGAGATTGGCGTAGAAGCGTTGTTCGACCGTGACCTGGCGGCGGTGTTCGCCTTCTCCGACTTCCGCGACGATACGCCCCGGCGCCGCTTCAACGACCTTCGCCAGCATGCCGTTCTTGACGCCGAGCGAACCCTCGTTCTTCAAGAACACGATCTGGTCGCCGGCTGCGAATTTCCGGTGACCGTCTTCGGTCCGGAAGGCGAAACCCTCGGCTACGAGGCCGCGTTCGATGAGCTTTGCGCGGGTCATGTCGTTGAGCATGCGGACTTCACGACGCAAGTGCGCAAGAATGAGGCTCGACTTTTGCGGATCGTAGTCGCGGTTCCAATCGGCAATCAGCGCCTGCACGGCATCGGCCTTGAGATCGGCTTCACTGATGCGACCCTGGGCGCGATAGGCTTCGACCGCTTTGCCGATATTGCCGCGGGCGAGATCGAGCGACGCCTCGCGCATCCACTGTTCGCGCTGGCGATAGATGGTTTCGAGCTCGGCATAGCCGATCCGATCGGCAATGGCGCGGAAGGCAGCGCCGGCTTCGATCGGCTGAAGCTGTTCCGGATCTCCGACAAGCACCAGTTTGGCGCCGGACTTGGTCGCCGCTTCGACGAATAGTGCCATCTGCCGCGACGACACCATGCCCGCTTCATCGAGAACGAATACGGTCCTGTCGTCCAGCTGATTGCGGCCTTGGTTCCAGCGCAGTTCCCAGGATGACAGCGTGCGGGAGACAATGCCCGCTTCCTTCACCAGGCCCTCAGCCGCCTTGCCCGCAAGCGCCCCACCGACGACGCGATAGCCGGCGGCTTCCCAGGCCTCACGCGCGGCTTTCATCATCGTCGTCTTGCCGGCGCCGGCGCGCCCGATCACCGCGGCGATGCGCTCACCGCCGATAACATGGGCGATCGCCGTCCTCTGCTCGTCCGACAGGCGCAGATGATGGGCAAAGGTAGCTTCGCGCACGGCGTCCGCAACGCCGTGGGAGGAGCGTTGAGACAGCCAGATCGCCCGGTTGGCCAGTTCCGCTTCGAGCCGGATGAGCTCCCGTGTCGTGTATCTTGCCGGTACGCGTTGTCCGCTCGAAAATTCGATCCGCTCACGCTCGAGCCGGAGCGTGTCCGAGCTCTGCAGGATTCTTGCCATCAGGCTTTGGAAGAGGCCGGCGTCGTCAATGTAGCGGTGGAGGATCTTGGCAACGTCACGTTCGTCGAAGACGCTCTTCTCCCGGGTGATCAGGTCGAGCACCAGCTCGGGACGGCGCCGGATGCGCCGGGCGTTTTCCGCCCGGCGCTCCTCCTGCAGCTCCAGCCGCTCCAGCGAAGGGAGCCGCTCGGCTTCCGCCGACTTCCGCTCGATCGCCTTGGCGCCGACACCGAGGTGGATAGTCGGCGTCAGATCGATCCCCTGCTTCTCGAAGGATCGGCCGTCGACGCGGAGATCGAGGCCGGCACGCGCCAGATGCCGGTTCTGACAGGCAAACCAGCCGTCGCGAAAGGCGTTGAAATCGTCGAGGCTACCGGCCCAGAGTTCATAGACGATCTTGCTGGCATCGTTGCGCACCGGCTTGCCGTCAGGGCCGGTCACTGCGATCTTCTTGGCGCCGAACCCGTCTTCGGCAAGTGGCCGGAGCGTCGTCATCAGGTGCACATGCGGGTTGCCGGGCGCATCGTGATAGACCCAGTCCGCCACCATCCCGTTCGATGTGATGTGCCGCTCGACGAAATCCCTCACCAGCTCGATGTTCCGCGCGGTCGAGAGTTCCACCGGCAGCGCAATGGTCACGTCCTTGGCGAGCTGGGCATCGACACGCTTCTCGAAAGTTTCGACGCTATTCCAGAAGGCTTCGGAGGCCCCGGAGACGGAGCGATCGGCGATCATCGCCCGCAGCCAATTCGGTGCATCGGCCGGGATGACGAACTCTTCATGCAGCAGGCCCTGCTTGCGCGTGTAGTCGATCGTGCGGGCTTCGCGCTCGTACTCCATCTTCGCGCAATGCCGGTAGGCCGCAGACAGCACAGCGCTGCGGCCGGAACCGCGGGCGACGATGCTGACGGAGAAATGAGGGACGGCCACGGCGGAGTTCTTTCCCGATTGCGAGCAAATCAACATGTTCGGCAGCGAGTCCGGCCCCGCCAGGCGCTCTCAAAAAACGTCGCGTCAGCGACGTATAATTGCGCCCTTCGGATGCCGCTCTTGTCGAGCGGCCGGGATCATCCACGAAAGCATCGCGCTTGGCGATTGTAGGATTCACAGTAGTGCGTTGCGCACCGACATCCGGAAGATAGGGTCCGAAAGACAAGTTTTCGCACCCAAGGAGACCTCCGGACATGAAGAAACCATCCTCGAAAATCCGCGACGAAATCGCCAGACTCCAGGAGCAGTTGAAGCTCGCGGAGACCCGAGAGGCCGAACGCATCGGCCGCATCGCGCTCAAAGTCGGGCTCGGTGAGATCGAGATCGATGAGGGTGAACTGCAGGCAGCATTCGAGGATCTGGCGAAACGCTTTCGCGGAGGCAAGGCCCGTTCGACCGGAGGGAAGGGGGCAGCCGGCGCAAGGGAGGGCAGCACGCCCCCCGCGCAGAACCCGCCTGGCGCGGCTGAGGGCAGGACTGGCGAGGCTTGAGCGGATGCGAAGATCCACGACATCAGATGCCCGCAAGAAGGACACACGCGAAAAGATCGAGCTCGGCGGCCTGATCGTCAAGGCGGGGCTGCGCTACGAGAAGCGCGCGCTGCTGCTCGGGCTCCTCATCGATGCCGCCGCGCGGCTAAAGGGAGACGCACAGGAGCGCTCACGGCTCGCCGCGCTCGGTGCTGAAGCTTTCGGAGAGAGAGATGACTAGGATGCTGCTGTTCGTTGCGCCCTGCACGTTGATGATGCTGACGGCCATCGGCATGACCGGGATCGAAGACTGGCTTGCCCAGTTCGGCAAGAGCGATGCCGCCCGGCAGATGCTTGGTCGAGCTGGTATCGCGCTGCCCTATGTCGCCGCGTCCGTCGTCGGTATTGTCTTTCTGTTTGCGAGCGCGGGCTCCGTGCGGATCAGGACCGCAGGATGGGGCGTTGTCACAGGATCCATTGCGACGCTCGTCATTGCGGCCCTGCGCGAGGCATCGAGGCTCTCCGCGTTTCTCGGACAAGTCCCGGCCGGCAAATCCATCTTCAACTATCTCGATCCCGCAACGGCGATCGGGGCCGCCGCAGTGGTGATGTCGGCGCTGTTCGGCACCCGTGTGGCGATTGCCGGCAACGCCGCGTTCGCCAGGGCCGAGCCGAAGCGCATCGTTGGAAAACGGGCGCTGCACGGCGAGGCCGACTGGATGAAACTGGCTCATGCCGAAAAGCTGTTTGCCGAGAGCGGCGGCATCGTCATCGGCGAGCGCTACCGGGTCGACCGGGATAGCTGCGCGGCACAATCGGTCCGCGCCGACAGTCCCGAGACCTGGGGAGCAGGCGGTAAGTCGCCGCTGCTTTGCTTCGACGGTTCGTTCGGATCGTCGCACGGTATTGTCTTCGCCGGATCCGGCGGCTTCAAGACGACGTCTGTCACGATCCCGACCGCGCTCAAATGGGGCGGTGCGCTCGTCGTCCTCGATCCGTCGAACGAGGTCGCGCCAATGGTGTCGAAGCACCGTGGCGATGCCAACCGCGACGTCTTCGTGCTCGATCCGAAATACTCAGAGATCGGCTTCAATGCGCTCGATTGGATCGGCCGGTTCGGCGGAACGAAGGAGGAGGATATCGCCTCCGTCGCATCGTGGATCATGAGCGACAGCGGTGGGGCGCGTGGGGTTCGCGACGATTTCTTCCGCACCTCGGCTTTGCAATTGCTCACCGCACTAATTGCCGACGTTTGCCTGTCGGGCCACACGACGGAAAGCGACCAGACGCTGCGGCAAGTGCGCAAGAATCTTTCCGAGCCGGAACCCCAGCTGCGCCAGCGGCTGCAGGAAATCTATGACGATTCAAATTCGGATTTCGTGAAGGAAAATGTCGCGGCCTTCGTCAACATGACGCCGGAAACCTTCTCGGGCGTTTATGCCAATGCGGTCAAGGAAACGCACTGGCTATCCTACCCGAACTACGCCGCCCTGGTCTCTGGCAAGACCTTTACGACGGGTGATCTTGCAGACGGAAAGACGGACGTGTTCATCAACGTCGATCTCAAGACGTTGGAGACCCATGCGGGCTTGGCGCGCGTCATCATCGGTTCGTTTCTGAACGCGATCTACAACCGCAATGGCGAGATGCCGGGCAGGGCGCTCTTCCTTCTCGATGAGGTGGCACGCCTCGGCTACATGCGCATCCTGGAAACCGCGCGCGACGCCGGCCGCAAATATGGGATCACGCTGACCATGATCTACCAGTCGATCGGCCAGATGCGCGAAACTTATGGCGGCCGCGATGCGGCCAGCAAATGGTTCGAAAGCGCGAGCTGGATTTCATTCGCTGCGATCAACGATCCGGAGACCGCCGACTACATCTCGCGCCGCTGCGGCATGACGACCGTCGAGATCGATCAGGTCAGCCGCAGTGTCCAATCGAAAGGATCGTCGCGCACGCGATCGAAGCAACTCGCCGCCCGGCCGTTGATCCAGCCGCATGAGGTGCTGCGCATGCGTGCCGACGAGCAGATCGTTTTCACGGCCGGAAACGCGCCGCTCCGGTGTGGGCGCGCAATCTGGTTTAGGCGTGAGGACATGAAGGCATGTGTGAAGCCGAACGCGTTCTTCCGCGATAGCGCGGACAACCCGTAAGATCGGTCAAGTCGCATCGGCGGGCGGCTCGTCCAGCAGTCCATCGAAGACTTCGAGCAGCGCGTTGGTAATGGCCTGCCCCAGAGCATCGCCTGCAGCACGGAGGTCGTCCTCCGTGCCGTCACGCGCGGCCTGGGCAAGCTCGAAGCCCTGCTCGCCGACAATCTGTTTCGCGACTTCGATTGCCCAGAGACCGAAGTCGCCGCGGCTTCCAATTTGA
Organism: Rhizobium sp. NXC24; assembly: GCF_002944315.1. NCBI lineage: Bacteria > Pseudomonadati > Pseudomonadota > Alphaproteobacteria > Hyphomicrobiales > Rhizobiaceae > Rhizobium > Rhizobium sp. NXC24. The sequence continues at coordinate 463,357 of NZ_CP024313.1, read as the reverse complement.
ACCGTATCGTCCATGATCAACCTTTGGATATTTCAGCGCCCATAAACGCGGTTGCGACAAATGACAGTATATGAGCCATAGCGCAACGCCGAATACCGCCTTCCGCCGCTCTTCAAGAACCCTAGAGCAAAGGGCAACTTGCGTTTCGTTTGCCAGCTTGAAACCTATCCGATCGGCCGGCGCGCAGCGCAGCGAGCAAGGCCGATCGACAATAATGAAGAGTATCGGAGAAATCAGCGTGAGCGTCCGCCCGAGGGCGGGATTTCGGGAATTCTCGTCGTGCGAGGAGCGGGAAATAACGCAGCCGCAGGAGCCTCAATATAGTGGCCCACCGGGGAGGCGGGACCGACTGCGTCCCGCTCTCGCACTCCGCCCGATATTCAACAGGCCGTAAAGACAGATGAAACCGGGTTCGACATAGATTGATGCAAACAGCCGAGGACGGGCAGTTGGCGAAATCGAATGTGGTGCCGTTGAAATCGCAGCGCAAATCCGCCAGCGGGAATGATCGATATCGGCCGCAGCGAAAATTCCGAACGGGACAGAACGGCCCGCGCAAGTCGCTGATGGCGGTCATCTCAGCCATCATCATTGGAGCGGGGAGTTGGCTTGCCTCCGGCGGCGCTGGCGATCTCTCCGGCGTGCTGGCTCTCGCCAAGATACCTTCCACGGATACGTCGTCGGCCGCATTTTTAATGTGCGGCGAGAGCGTGCGGACGAACTGCGTCGTCGATGGCGATACGTTCTGGTTCAAGGGAGAAAAAATCCGCATTGCGGATATCGACACGCCGGAACTCAGCCTACCGCGCTGCGAGGCGGAACGGATCAAGGGCGAGGCAGCGAAGGCGCGCCTGTTGGCGCTTTTGAACGCCGGCAAGTTCTCGTTGTCAGCAGGCTTGCGGCACGAGGACAAGTACGGCCGCAAACTCCGAACCGTCACGCGGGAAGGGCGCTCGCTCGGCGACCGCCTCATCGATGAAGGTCTTGCCCGCCGCTGCGATGGCGCAAGACACGATGGTGTGGGTAACCAACTGCGAGAGGATCGTCACCCGGATGAGCGGAGACCGATTCGGGCACCGTGAGCGTCGCGATTAGAGCCGTGCGCCGCAGGCGTCTCGCCCAAAGACCGTCGGCTTTGCACGTTTAATCGACCGAGACCCGAATTCTATTTGTTAATGGTCACGTTAGCGCGTTCGTGACCCGCGATAGTAAAAGCGCTCGACCAGCGCAGCACCCAGAACCGGCAGCAGCGCCAAAACCGCAAGCTGGAACATCCCATCGAGGCTGAAAAGAATGGACACGGCGATTGCAACGATGGCGCCCAACAGTGCGCCGATGACATAGGAAAGATAGCCTTTCATGTGACATCCTCATGCTGTTCCCGATCCATGGTCTTCCCGGAGGTGAAATCCGGGCGAAGAGAGAAACCTGCGCCAGCGCACACCTGAAAAAGTCGAAGCTCCCTGAAATAGACTCCTCTCATTTTATATTCGAGGTCCGGCGGCAGTCGAAGACATTCATTGTGCCCAGCCCAGCCTCGAGGGAAACCCCGCGCAATTGGTTTAAGTTCCCTATTGATGGTCGCCAGCCGCACGAACGGCATTAGGCAAGTCCGCGCAAGCCCATGGTGTCCGGTCGCATATCATCAGCGATATGAATCGATCCTTGCCGACCGATTCATAAGTCTCGTTGGACGCGATTCCCGGCATAGGCGATTCTGATCTCATGATCGCCCAACCGTACCATCTCTATGTCGAACGCTCTGACGCCGCCAGAAACATGGCGCGCTACTACGCTATGTCGATCGAGCCGAATCTGTTCGGTGACATTTGTCTGCTCAGGAAGTGGGGCCGCATTGGCACGAAGGGTCAGACGATGGTCCACCATTTCGGGCGGGAGGAGGAAGCAGTCGAACTGTTTCTCGATCTGCTGCGACGGAAACGAAAACGCGGCTATCGCCCGCGATCTGTCGTGCCAACATGAGAATGGCCTGCCGAAGCGGGCCGTTTTGCCTCATCGGCGCCGGTTCCAGTCGGTCTCGAAGCACACCTCGATCTCGACGAAGAACGGGATCTTAACGCCGAGTTTCAGGCCAAGCTTGCCCTTACGGAAGAAGTGGCTGATCACCTTGCCGAGAGCGAGGAGCCGGCGGCCGGTCGCGGCGAGGAACTGAGCGAGTTGTTGCATGATGGATCTCCTTGTCGATTGCGTCATTTGCGGGGATCGACGGCAGACCGGAAAGGAGGATTGCACCTGGCAAGGCCGAAACGGATGTGGAGGACCTGGCGGCGGCTGAATTTTGATGCGCGAGGAGCCGCGGAATGCGGCGGGGAAAATTCCGGCGGCGCCAGGTTGCGGCCGGACGGACGGGCTGCAATATCCCCGATGAGAGATGACAGCTAGTCGACAAGGAGACGTTGAACTGGTCGCGCGCTGCGATCGAAAGCTTGCCAATCCCTCACGCAACCGCTCTCACCGTCCTCGGAAATCGCAAAAGCCCCCTCAGGAGCTTTCGCAGCTCGCATAGACGACACGCGCCGCATGAATGACGATGCCTGTTTCCTGGCGGATATCCCTGACGATCGCTGCCAAGGAACCGATTTCAGTCTCGCTCAGCGCGACAAGGCTTGGATAATTGATTTCGACGCCGTCGCAATCCGCCGACAAAGCATTGGTCCAATTGCCACCGTTGAATGCGGTATTCGTGCGTGTCGAAATCGATCTCGAGCTCATCCAGCAAGTTGATGGTGACACGCTCAAACATCTCGTTCTCGCCTGCGAGCCGATAGGCAGCATATTCGTCGTCGCCGGCAAGTACGCTCCGCTCCAATGCCATGATGGTTCGGATGCGAACGCGAGCCGCGTCGAGTCCTTCGATCAGGCGGTCATGAAGCGCTCGTGAAAACTCGGTATCGCAGCCGAAGCGGTTTGCAAGCACGACGAGCCGGAAACCGGAAAGCTTGGTGTGGAGCATAAGGTTCTGATCCGTGGTCATGATGTGATCTCCTTCATCTTGATGACGGAGATCGGCCACTCCGTGGCAAAGAGGGGTCAAGGAGCGCGGAACGCGACTTGCAAGCGGGGGAGCCGATTTTTCGGAAAGCGCAGCGGCGGAAAAATTGGGGGAGACCGCGCCGTTCTTGACGCCGGATTTGCTGGAGTACAATGGGGCGTCAGAGAGAAAAGAGACCCGCGGGCCAGAAGGGGTCGCGACCGTATCCGGCGTGAGCCGGCGGGAGTGTCGAGGGGTGAAACCCCTGACAGCCGGTAAGCCGGTCAATCCGGCGCACCGGCTCCTCGTGCCGCAGAAAAGCCGCCTCAAAAAGGCGGCTCGGCAACGATCGCACCGTCCTGTTCGGCAAGCGTCACCGCCAGATCAGCCTGGGCGAGTTCAAGCTCTACCTCGATCTGGCGGCGCTCGGCGGCGTCACAGGCGTTCTTCAGTTCGGCCCGCAGTTCTTCGATATGCTGTTCGATCGTCATCGTCTCATCTCCTTGAGTTCGTGAAAGACGAGACCGCGCGGCGGGAGGAGATGACGGGGTCAAGGAGCGCGGCAGCGACCGGCGGAGCCGGTGGGCGGGGGTGCCGATTTTGTTGGAGCTGAGGGCACCGGAGCGAAGACAAAATTGGGGGCACCGCTCGTCCTTTGACGCCGGCATTTCCTCCCGGCACAGATACTCCATCTGAGCAGACAATAGTTCCTCTCCGTATCGCACCGAAAAAGCCGGCGACAGGCTCGATGCCTGCCGCCTGCTTGTCTCTATCGCCGGTTTGGCCCCGCCTTGGCGGCGGGGCCCATCTTGATCTCAGTCGCGGTTGGGGCGGGACCAGATCAGCTGGTAGCCGTCCTCGCCTTCGACTTCGGTGAGCGTTGCGTAGATCGGGGCGGGGAAGCTCGGATCGTCGAGCTTGACCGAGAGGTAGTCGCGGTCCTGCTCGGAGCGCTTCTGCCAGGCCGCACCCAGCTCGACATTGCCCGCGTAGATGCGGAAGTGCGGGCCCTTGTCGGAGGGGTTTTCGATGCGGGCGATGCGGGCCTTGACGTTGAGGGCGAGCGTGCGGATCGAGCCGTTGAAGCCGGTTTCGGAGGTGGTGAAGGTGCCGATGGTTGCCATTGTCGTATTCCTTTGCTGTTTCGGGCCGCGCCCATCGCGGCCTCGATGGCTGTCGCAAGGATCGGGGACGATCGGTCCGCACCTGAAAGGCCGAAATGGAATGGAGGGCGGCCAGGAGAAACTTTGTTGTTCCGCGAGGAATGGGCGCATTGCGCGCAGGGGAAGAAAGTTTTGGAAGGCCGTTGCGGGAGGACGATCGAGGCGAAGCCGGTCTTCGATCAGACATGCCTCATCGAGCCCGCGAATGGAGCGCCGCTGCCCCTGGGAAATGGACGTGGCAATGACGGCCGCGCACAGTTGGGCCATAGCTCTGATCTCGGCGCATCGGCGGGCCAATCACTCCGGCTTTAGTTCAGGCCGTACCAGGTCCCGCGACCCGCTCCATGAAGGGTCAGATGCCCCTGCTCGGTCAACGCCCGAAGATGATCCTTGACGGTGTTGCGGCTTGCGCCTGTGGCCTTGGCCGCGTCCATCACCGTAACGCGCCCGCGCTCACGCGCCAGTTCGAGGATCGAGACCGACAACTCCGGCAGCTCGCCCAGCAGGAGGCGTTCACGTTCGATCTTACGCTCGAGCCGCTGCTTCTGGCGCTGCAGGCTCCGGAGGAAAAACTCGACCCACGGATTCCAGTCCTGTTGATCTGTCCGGATCGTACCCTGCGTTCGACGAAGCGCGAGGTAATAGGCTTCCTTGTTCTGCTCGACAACGCTTTCGAGAGAGCTGTATGGCACGTAGGTATAGCCCGCCCGAAGGAGCAGCAAAGTGGTCAAGGCTCGCGACAGGCGGCCATTGCCGTCCTGGAAAGGATGAATTTCCAGAAAGACCACCACGAAGACAGCGACGATGAGGAGAGGGTGAAACGTCCCATCCTTCTCCTGGGCCTGTTGCCAGGACACCAGTTCCGACATCCGGCCCGGCGTATCAAAGGGAGATGCTGTCGCGAAGACGACGCCCAGGCTTCGTCCATCTTCGTCGAAGGCTTCGACGTTGTTGGCAAGGGTTTTCCAGTTTCCCCTGTGTCGCTCATCCTTGGTCGAGTGAGCGAGTAGATCGCGATGGAGTTGTCGGATGTGATTTTCATTAAGCGGGATCGTGTCGAAGGCGGAGAAGATCGTTTCCATTACCTCGGCATAGCCTGCGACCTCCTGTTCGTCTCGGCTGGTGAACGAGCCGATCCGGAGGTTCGAGAGCAACCTTTCGACTTCTCGGTCGCTTAGCTTTGCGCCTTCGATACGGGTCGAAGAGCCGATGCTTTCGATCGTAGCAACACGGCGCAAACTGGAGAGCCGGTCCGGCGCGATACGACCCAGCGCTCGCCATGCACCTTTGAATTCGTCGATCTCGGCGATCAACGACAGGATCTCAGGCGTGATACGCAATGTCGCGAGATCGAGGGCCGTCATCCATTATCCCATCCGTTTCCATCCGAATGGGATATGACATACCGGGCTCCATTTTTCCATCCATTTTCATCCAATGAAGAAGAGCGGCGGAAAAAGTCAGAGCGTGGGAAAGGCCCCGCCTTGGCGGCGGGGCCCATCTTGATCTCAGTCGCGGTTGGGGCGGGACCAGATCAGCTGGTAGCCGTCCTCGCCTTCGACTTCGGTGAGCGTTGCGTAGATCGGGGCGGGGAAGCTCGGATCGTCGAGCTTGACCGAGAGGTAGTCGCGGTCCTGCTCGGAGCGCTTCTGCCAGGCCGCACCCAGCTCGACATTGCCCGCGTAGATGCGGAAGTGCGGGCCCTTGTCGGAGGGGTTTTCGATGCGGGCGATGCGGGCCTTGACGTTGAGGGCGAGCGTGCGGATCGAGCCGTTGAAGCCGGTTTCGGAGGTGGTGAAGGTGCCGATGGTTGCCATTGTCGTATTCCTTTGCTGTTTCGGGCCGCGCCCATCGCGGCCTCGATGGCTGTCGCAAGGATCGGGGACGATCGGTCCGCACCTGAAAGGCCGAAATGGAATGGAGGGCGGCCAGGAGAAACTTTGTTGTTCCGCGAGGAATGGGCGCATTGCGCGCAGGGGAAGAAAGTTTTGGAAGGCCGTTGCGGGAGGACGATCGAGGCGAAGCCGGTCTTCGATCAGACATGCCTCATCGAGCCCGCGAAGGACGTGGCTTGGCTCAGCGGCGGAAGGGATATGGCGATGGCAGCTGCGCCCCCGACTGCCTGCCGGGTCCCTGCAACGGCGGTCCCGCTGCCCCGTCCACATGTCAAAAATCAAACATCCGGGAACAGCCGAACAAGGGCGTTGCGTTCGCCGTTCTTCGGACTATCGTCGTGCGCGCGAATCGTCGCCTGGAGGATCTCTGCGTCAGCAGACAAAGGCATTTACCGTCGAAATCAGCCGTCCCGGAAGCTCAACCGATCGACCGCAGCACCTTGATCTGGTGCAAACTGGACCTTATTGCTGATCGTGACACGCCGACCGCGACCGAAGGCCGAGAGTTGCCGGCCGCTAGCGAGGCCAACGACCGGCGCTGACAAGTCTTCATGCATCAAGGCGCTCGTCGGCTGCGTCGGGTTGCAGCGAATGCAGGAACGTTACGGCCCGTTGCGCATGCGCCGCCGCCTGGAAGATCGCCCGTCTGTCGTCGGTCAGGAGCTTGAGCCAGGAGTTGAGGTAGGACGCGTGACCGGGGCGGGGCTCGAGCTCGGGAACAATCCCGAGGTCGGCGCACAGGAAGCAACTGCCGAGCTCCGCAATCAATTCCTCGCGGGCTCGCTTGGATTTGTCTTTGGCATAGCGGCTGAGGTCGCGACCGAGGCGGTGCGCCGGCGCCGTCCAATGCACGACTTCATGACTCAAGGTCGCGTAGTAGCTTGCCGCATCCTTGAAGTTCTCAAATGGTGGCATCTGAATGAGATCGGCGCCCGGCGAGAAGAAGGCATGGTTGCCGCCGTGGCGAATTAAAGCATCGGTATTGCGGAAGAACTGATCCGCATGCCCGACGCGATCGACCGGATCGACAACCGGCACCAGCCGGTGATGGTACTGCTCGGGAAGTCCCTCGATCTGTTCGACGTTGAATACGCTATACGCCTTTAAGAAAGGGATTTCCCGCTCGACCTCGCCGCCGCTCGCGTCGGTGTCGGACTTGGTGAAACGACTGGCGAATACGACGGTCGTGCCCGTCTCGCCTTTACGGACTGCGGCGCCCAGTTCGAGGGACTGCTTGAACGTCATCCATCTGGATGACGTATAACCCCGTGCGACACCCTCCGACCATAAAAGCAGCACGTTGACGCCAGAATAGGGTTGCCCATTGTAACGCAGCGGCCGGGTAATGCGGCCTGCCGTGTTCGCCGAATTCCATGGTTTCATCCACGGCCGCACGCCCTTCGCCAGGTCTTCGATGATCTTGTCGGTGATACGGCTGTAGAGATCGACCCGCCGATTTTCTGTGTTGCTCATATCCAAACCTCCGTTTCAAGGTCGCGCTCGTCGCGGCCCGTTGCGGAGGGCGAAAGCAGGAGCAGGTCAGCCGACGGATGCACCGGAACAGCCGCAACGAAGTGGAGGACGGCGAAGCCGTTGCGTCCGTAGGCGGCTCCTGCAGACCCGCCGAAGGAACGGGCCGCGACGGGCGTGCCATCGGCTTCATTCCTTTTCCCTGCTGGCCGGGTTGGGGAAACGACAACAGGCCGGCCCCGCCCTGGAACCGGCCGACTGGAGTTAGTGGAAAAGGCGGGGCCGGAGCTCCGGAGTGGCTAGTCGAAGGCGGAGATCTGCGCTTCGGCAGCCTTGCGATTGAGCGAGTGGCCCGGCTGTTCGACGGGGCGGTCGAACGGTTTCCAGGTCTCGCCGATCACCTGGGCATAGGCGGCGACGGCGCCTTCGGCCGCCATCCTGAGCGAATGGGCCTGTATGCCCATGTCGGCGGCGAATTCCCGTTTGCGCTGGGCGGCGCTGTCATAGCCAACGGGGCCGTCCAGGTCCTCGTCACGGGCATCGTTGGCGGCCTTGGCGGTGGCATCGCGGGCCTCGGTGACCGCGCGACTGTAGAACTGGCCGGCGCCGTGGGCCGAGCCGACGTAGGCGCCGACGATCCGCTGCAGGTGGATATGCATGGCCTTGTCGCCAAGCCCATCGGCGAGCGCATCGGCGGTTTCGATGACCAGCCGTTCGTGCAGGTCGCGGATGCCATCGCTGTCGATGACCGCGGTGCCGAAACTCTCGGCGATCTTCAGCGCCTGGCTGGTGTCGGGGCATGTCAGCCGGACCATCTCGATGGTGGCACCCTTGCGCAGCTGCACGACGCGGGCGGATTGGCGAGATGAGGTTACGGGCTTGGCCATGATCGTTTCCTTTCGAGGTCTTCCGAAGTCGTGCCGGCCCCATGCCGGCTTGCCCTTTGGTGCGGTCACCCCGAACCGGCGGAAAGACGGGCGCTTCAGGGTCCGGCCCCACCTGGACGAGCGGAGCCGGTTTGCGTGCGAAGAGGGCAAGCTGCCCTCGATGAAGCACGCGAACCTGCTCCGAGAAGGACGGCGGGGTCCGGCCGCGCCGCGGCGCGATAGCGGGCTTGAAGCGCACGGACGCCGGTTCAGACCGCAGCAAAACCGAAGGGCAATCCGGCGTGGAGCGGAAGATGACGTCCTTGAAACGAAACGAGAGGCCCCCCCCGCAAACTCCGTCTTCCCCACGCACTGGACATGACCGCTCGGCCTACCGCTTGGCCGGCTTAGGCAGCCGGTAGGATTGCAGCCAGCTCGGACCGTGCGAGTTGCGAAGGCCGCGAAGCAGACCGCCGTCATCATGCGGCGGCCCCCCATCCGGGCGTTGTTGAGGTCGATTTCCACCGGCGGCCATGCCTGGCGGCATAAGCCTGAAGCACCGCTTGCTGCTCCGCCGGCAGGGGCGGCAATACTTAACGGCGACAACGGGCAACACGCGTCTTTGGCCGGGCAGCCGGCTCTGCTTCCCTGGCCATAATGGCGACACGCATGGTGTCGACGGAGGCCTTTTCGGAGAGGTTGCAGTAACCGTGGAAGTACCGGATCGCCTCATCGATACGCAGCGCGAAGAACACTGACGTCACCCGGCCGGTCAGGAATTCCCGCATCGCGAACAGCGAACCGCGGATCCAGAGCGGCGGCAGGAACTCGAACATGTAATCTGCTCGGCCTCGGCGATCTCGAACCATTCGCCAGCGTAGCGGCGATGCGTCACCATCCGAACGATCCGGTCGCTGGGCATGGCGGTCGAACATGCGGAACATCTGCTGACGGGTTGCGATGCCCTGAAACACCTTGCGGATTGAAGAGGTCATCTGCGGCTCCCTTGCGCGGTTTTCAGGCCGAAGCGCGGCGCAGTCCTCTTGACCCTGCCATCCTCTTCAGCCCTTCATGACCCTTTCCTGCCACCGACATCGCGGCTGGCCGGGTCCAGGGCCGGCTCAAGCCGGGCGAAGCCTCCCTTGACGCGGCCGGCGCGCTTGCGGCACGCCTCTTCCTCTTTTCTTCCAGCCTCCCTGTTCCTGTTCTCATTCCGCTGCTTCACGCGAACCTTCAAAGCCTCGTTCCAATCCTCTTGCGGTGGGCGGAGCCGCATCCAGTCGCAGCCGGCCTCATTTGCAAGCGCCCGCAATCGCTCGGCAAACATGTCTCCTTGAGGATTGGCGTCGGTGGCGGCGACAAGCTGAACGTCGCGACGTGAGGCAAGCGCCCCAAGGGCTGCGGCCGTGGTAGGAGACCAGCCGCCGCCTGTGCTGAGATAGAGCGTGCCATCACGCAACCCCTCGATTGCCGCCAGGCTCATGGCATCGATGGCGGCTTCCGTCACAGCCAGGCGCATTGAAGCGTCAGGGCCGAGGCGGAACAGGACCTTCGCTCCCCCGTTCGCAAATCCGCGATATTGCGGGCCGCGCGCCTCCCAGCCCGTAATGTCGCCGGTATGGTTCGTATGAGCGGCCCATAAGCTGCCCTGCGGGCCTTCGCGAAGGAGGTCGCGTTTGATCGCCGCGTGGAGCAGGGATGTCGGAAGGCAGCGATCGTCGTGCAGATAACGCCATGTCGACGAGCCTGGCCACGGGCGGCGGCGTGCCCGCCAGCGATCGGAAAGGGAAAGGTCAGATTTGTTGACGGGGCTTCGCGATTGCCATTCGGGTGCGGAGATTTCGAAGCCCACCAAACCCGCAACCTTTTCGACGGCCTCGAGAAAGTCACAGCGATCAAGGTGATCGACGAGCCCGAAGACATCGCCCTTCGCCTCGCTGAGCGGGTCGAACCATCCGCGCCCTTCATGCGTGACGATGATGATTCCAGCGCTGCGTCGAAACTTCACCGCGCGACGGGTGCTTTCCTTGGCGTCAATGGCAAATCCGGCCTGTTCCAGCACCGCGGCGCAGCTTACGGCATCGCGCAGCGCTTCTATCTCTCTTCTCTCCATTTTCCTTCCGATCGCGAAGCGATCGCCTCCTGCTCGTCAGTTCCAACCATCTGCCGCTTTCGCGGCCGCGAAGAGCAAAGGCCGCAAGGGCGCGGCTGGCAATTTGGTGAATCATGCAAGGTCCGCCGCGGCGAAGCCTCCCTTGCGGCCTGCCGCTCGCAAGGGGCACGCCGCAGGCCATGCCGCCGGGCTCAATGCCAAGGCATGAATTCATGGACGATCTCAAGATCGTCATCGGCGTCGATTTCGTCGGACGGCAGGACGCCGTATTCGCCGTCCACGGAAAACAGGGTGACGGGGACCATCAGGTCGCGAGAGAGCTGGAAAGAGTGGGACTGGGCGAGAGTGAGATCGTGCGACATGTGAGAGGCTCCTTCGGAGCGGGCCAATTCCCGCTCGATGGCTCCTCAGAAGGCCGGGGCGGGGGGCGATCACCGCGACGCGAAGCGGAAGCGGCCGCAGCTTGCCTAGCGGACCCCTTGCGGGTTGATCGTGGAAGATCTGGAACCGGGCCAGGACGCCATCAACAGAAAGCGGGATTGGACTGGTTAGAGAGTGCGTCACGCGGCGACGCTCGGCTGCATCGACCAGGTTACGACCTACCGCCTGCGATCTCGAATGCCGGGCGGGCTCATCGGCCGCCTGCCTGCGCGATGCCATCAATCGACCGGCTTCTGGCATATTCGAACTCGGTGTTTCCCCTGATGAGAGAGGATTGAGATTGCCGACGACATCAGCATCGAAATCTCTTCGTCCGTTGAGCATGGCCGGGAAAGTAGGCTGCCGACCTCTATGAGGCCGCTTGGTGCCCTACGGGTCAGCTCTTGCAATGTGGATGCCGCTTTGGAGGGCTTTGCCATGCGCTTTGGCGAAATGCCCGTTGCAGTCGCTGGATCCAGTCCCCGACGCGAGCAACACCCCTCTTACGGCGGCGCCTTTTTCCGAAAGCGCCGGGGAAGTCAGCGCCATTTTCACGATCAGCGTGAATGACATTGAGGAAACCGCCCGGCGTGGTGTGACTGCCGGCCGCGATCTTCCGCGATCAGGTGGAGACGGACATTCTTGGCCGCCGCGTGGTCTCGATCTTCGAGCTGTTCGGCCACGTCTCTTGGCCCTGGTCGAACGAAGGGCAGAGCGCGTCTCGAAAGCCGCCTAGCGCTTTCCAAAGCGATCGCGTTCGTTATCAGCCCAGCGATCGAGACTTTCGGTCAATATTTATGAGATGACCGAGGTCATCTCATCTTTCGGTACGTCCAAAGTTGTGCCGGCGGAATGTTGCGCATCATGAAAGCCAGATGCCGGACCTCGTACCCGGCGGGAAGCGCGATGACTGGAGAGAGCAAGCCATAGGTGATTTGAACGACGGGCCTCCCTGTTGGCATCCGTTCGAGAAGATCGAGGATCAGCGACAATCGCTTTGAAGGCGGCAAATGAAGGAGAGGCACAGCGGAGATGACGCAGTCGAACTTTGCACCTCGCTCAGCGCCCAGAACGACATCCAGCGCGAAAGCGTCTCCACATCGAACGTCGACCTCGGGAAACTCCTGCTGAAGATGTCGACAGAATTCGGGCGAATACTCGATGGACAAGAGCTCCTTGGGCCGAACGCCGCGCGCCAGGATCTGTTTGGTGATCACGCCGGTTCCCGGACCTAGTTCCAAGACAGGAAAGCCAGAGAAAGGATCGATAACGCTTGCCATCTTCCTTGCCGTCGCAACGGAAGTGGGCGTTATGGCGCCTACCGATGTGCGGTCGCGCTTCCAGCCCTTCAGGAACACGATCTCATCCTTGAACTTCAACCCCATCCGCTGCCGCACGCCCATCTTGCCTCCGCTTCGACACTCGAACTGAATCACGGGAGCGACAAACACCGTCTAAATGCGACAAATGCAAGCCCGTGGCGGCATTTTCCGCTCGATTATCGCATTTGCTCATAAAAGAACTCGCGGCGAGCACAATTCACTACCCAGCCACGCCCTTGGTTGCCTCCCTGGTGAAGAGTCCGCAATGGCTAGCCCACGAAACGCTCCAATCCCATCGGGCAGGCTCTTGATGGTCGCTGATCGCCATGTCCGCGCCAACGTCGGCAATGTATCTTCAACGATCCTCCCAGTGGCAAACAAAGAGATTAATGAGCGGGTTTTTTTTCAACACTACAACGGTGCTGCAGACATACGATCCTGCAACGGCCCAGGGCCGGTCTTCTTACCGAGGCGCAGTTTCGCGGGCGCACTAAAATATCACTGTGGTTGCTAAAGACTTATCTAATAATCTGCGATAAGTTGCGGACAGGCGGGATTTTAAGCAACCGTCGTGGGAGGGAACATGAGTTCGATTGAAGAAAGTCTTCGTGCAATTGCGGAGCGTGTCAAGTCGCATTCCAGTACTATGGCGACGGAGGAAGCGGTGAAGACTGCGGTCGTTCTCCCGTTCCTGCGGGCTCTAGGCTACGACGTCTTTGACCCGTCAGAAGTCGTGCCGGAGTTCACCGCAGACGCTGTGGGGAAGAAGGGCGAGAAGGTTGACTATGCGATCAAGCTCGACAATCAGATCAGAATCCTGATCGAATGCAAACCGATTTCCGTGGCGTTGGAGCGCAAGCACCTCGACCAGCTCTATCGCTACTTCAGTGTCACGGATGCCAAGTTCGCGATCCTCACAAATGGCCGGACCTTCAATTTCTACACCGACCTTGAAGCGCCGAACAAGCTCGATGCTCGACCATTCCTGGTTTTCGACATTAGCGACGTCCAGTCGGGCATTTTGTCCGAGCTGCGCAAGTTCGAGAAGGCCACTTTCGACGTCTCGAACATTTTGGCCACCGCAGAGCGTCTCAAGTACACTTCGGGTATAAAGCAGGTCATTTCTAAGCTTATTGAGGAGCCGAGCGAGGAATTCGTAAAAATGGTCTCGCACGATGTCTACGAGGGCAGGATAACGGCTCCCGTACGGGAAATGCTGACAGGCGTCGTCCGAACCGCCTTTCGCGAAGTGATCATGGATACGGTGAAGAGCCGGTTGTCGAACGCTCTTGCGGAGACGCAGGAGGTCATCGAGAAAATTGATGCCCCCGTCGCCGAAGACCCTGAGGTCATAACGACCGAAGAGGAAGTAGAAGGCTACATGATAGTAAAAGCGATCGTTCGCGAAACCATCAGCGCCAAGCGCGTGGTCATGCGAGACGCTAAGTCCTACTGCGCGATACTCATCGACAACAACAATCGCAAACCGTTGGCGCGACTCCACTTCAACAGGGCAGTCAAGTACATCGGGCTTTTCGACGGGGAAAACGAAGAGCGCTTAATCGTCGATACGCTCGACCAAATCTACGAATACACCAACCGGCTGAGGGCGACGGCCCAAAAGTATGCCGCTGAAGCTGCTAAGGTAGCAGCGGAATAACGGAGCAATACGGCGGGCCGAGGGATTGAACAGTAATTGCTCAAACCTCGGCCCGCTAGGTCGTCTTAAAAGCCGGCTACCAGGACTCTCAAAAGGCTAGGCTGGCGGCGGCAGCCAGTCGACCGGTCACAGTTGTCGAGCGCTAACGCCGTTGCCTACAGGAGCTTGCTGTCTAGGATGGCGGAGTAGCCCAAAATCACCAATGCCGATGAGACCTTTCGAATAGTGACTTTATTACCCTGGGCAGTACGGATCGGGAACCTACGGATTCAAACCGGCATAATTCGAAAGAAATACCAGTCTTGCCATATTCTCGGGAGTTCCATTACAGTTAAAGCACACAGTGATCCTTGACCGCGCCCCGATCGGGCTGGCAACGAACCAATCGATTCGTCACATCTCCAAAAGCGAGCGAGACACAAAATTGTCGTCGAAGGTGCCGCGCATCGGACGAGGAGCCATACCCTAAGATTTCAATCGACCCCCATTTTTGTTTGGCACGGCATTTGTATGACATCAGCCGTGGTGGGACGAGTGGCGGTGAAACCGCAAGCGGCACGAAAAGCCTCCTCTGACAATCTGCTCGCAAATTTAGGGACGCGACCAAAGCCATTACTGCAAAGGGGTATGAGTGTATGAGCGCAAAGATTGTTCTGGATTGGAAGAAGACCAGGTTTCGTAACCTAGTTAAACGAATTGTCACCGCAAGTTTCAGCCTGCTGCTGCTGACCGGGGTGGCCCAAACCCAAGCACTGCCAAGACTGAAGATTGATCGCAACGCCGTCTCGGTGTCGGGCCTATCATCGGGAGCATTCATGGCCTCGCAGTTGCAGGTCGCGTATTCATCAAGTTTCATGGGAGCAGGCATTGTCGCTGGTGGACCTTATTTTTGCGCTATGGGCAATCTCACCTATACGGGTATCTGCATGGGCCAAGTGCCGCGCGTTCCTCCCAATCCTGCGATGTTGTTCGCTGCGGCGGAAATGTCTTCGAGGATCGGCGCCATCGACCCACTTTCCAACCTTGAATCGAAGAAGATTTACATTTTCAGCGGTACTGCCGATACGATCGTCAAGCAAAGTGCCGTCGATGCTGGCGTCCAGTTTTTCAAATTGGCCCGTGTTCCCGATTCAAACCTCGCCTATGTCAGCAATTACCCTGCCGGTCACTCGTTCGTTTCAAAGGTCTTCGGGAATTTGTGCCCGGCCAACGCAACGCCGTACATCAACGAATGTCCGAACGATTCTCCAAATATTGCCAACGACAACAATTACGACCAGGCTGGCGCGATTTTGCAGTTCATCTATGGCAACCTTCACCAGCCGGCGGCCAAACCAACTGGGAAGTTGAGGACGTTCGACCAGAAACTCTACGGGGCCGCCAACCCGGTGTCGAGCATGGCGGATGTGGGGCATGTCTTTATCCCCGACAGCTGTGCCAGGCCTGGGGCCACCTGCAAACTGCATGTCTCCATCCATGGCTGCCGCCAATCGCAGCAATCGATCGGAGACGATTGGTATACCAAGCTTTATCTGAATAACTGGGCGGATACAAACGATATCGTAGTGCTGTACCCGCAAGTCAATAAGTCACTCCGCAGGCCGTATAATCCCCGGGGTTGTTGGGACTGGTGGGGCTTTACAGGTAGCAACTATGCGATCAAGGGTGCCGTCCAAATGGACGCCATTATGAAGATGATCGCTGCTCTGGGCGCCTCCTGACGGCGAAGCGCCAAGACACATTTGTCGCCTGACGACATCCGTTCCGATTGAGTGGGCCGAGTGTTGTCGCACGCGGGCACCATAACCGCCTTGCACCCTGGGGCCGAGCGAATCTTGTCCACATTGGCGAGAATTCGACGCCCTACGGCATCTTCTCCCGAGCGTCGGAAAGGAATTTCACTTCAGATTTCCATCGTGCGAGAGATCGAACGCGGCGACCTTGTGCGCATGGACAGAGAGGTTTTTGTAGGTTTTTACGCGCAGCATCCGAATGAAAATGGCGCGCCAACTGCAATCCATTCGACATCGCGTCAACCTATCTCGGTTTTTGATTTTTTGCAGATTCGAAAAGATGGTGGCATTCTTAAGCGCTCGATCTCGTAGATGCTAAATATATGACTTTTAACAATTATTTTAGGCGCCCCCGCTCGGAAAGTGTTGCCAGCCCTATTGACGCTGTCTCATTAGATACCCATTTCGTCTATTGTCGACGCCAAAAGGGTCGGCTGAGTCAGAGGGCGCGGAGCTTTTTAGCGTTCCCTCGTATCTATGTTGCTCAGTGGAGGATGTAGCTGTGAGAGCAAACCTCGACGTTACCCCTTTCAATAGGTCAAGCATCGGCTTCGACCGCATGGCCGGTCTTCTCGAAAATGCCAGCCTTAACGCTGACAACTGGCCGCCTTACAACATCCTAAAACTCGGCGAGGACGCGTATCGCATCGCGGTCGCAGTGGCAGGCTTTGCCGAAAACGAACTGACGATTAGCCACGAGGCGAACACGCTTGTGGTGAACGGCGCGAAGTCGGAGGGCGACGAAGCACAGTATCTGCATCAGGGCCTTCCCGCAAAGTCGTTTGTGCGCAGATTTGAGCTGGCTGATCACGTGATCGTCGAAGGCGCAAAGCTCGAAAACGAGCTACTGCTCATCAATCTCAAGAAGGAAATACCTGAGGAGATGAAACCGCGTCGGAGCCACCCCAGCCGAGAGTGCGAAAGCCGCTTCAAAGCAGATTGAAGGCGCCAAAGCGGGCCCGCGTGATGCGCACCTGCTTACAAGTACCGACCATTGCAAGCCCCCGGGGACAAACGGACCCGATGAGCTTGGCAACGGCGAGGCTCTTACGGCCGCGATCGAAAGTCCCCTAGGCCCTCGCTGTAGTCGTAGCGCCGATGGGCACTTAATGGGCAAGCAGAGATGGAGCCGGGAAGTCCAATACGTTGCTCGTATAGCTTTCGACCAGTGCACTGAACGGAGTACCGTCCTGAAGCTTCAGCACTGCATGGTGTTCGAGAAGAAAGGGCGGTAATATAAGAGATCCCGTTGCGGCTGTCGGTAGCTCCTTTTGCACGTCCCATCCTTCTGGAAGAGGGGACCACAGCAAGTTGGAAGCCAGATTTGTGCGCGTGAAATTAAGAGATTGGACGGCTCTGCCAAAGGCGACGTCGCTCGTATTCAACGCTTTATTCATCTCCATTGTTAGCCTCCCCGGAACATACCAATTGTCGGCCTCAGAAAGGACGCGATTGCCGCAAACGAGACGGACATGTCGGTAGGCGATGGGCTCGTCGGGGCCGACTGCAAGAAGTTCTCGGATGCGGCCATCGACGGGCTTGTCTCGCCCGCGTACCCGCTGTGCAACGATCTTAGAACCTTGTGGTGCCAGATTGTGTCCGGCACACCAGCGATCGAGCGTCAATGTGGCGCTAGCATTACTCAGGAGATTTGCATTCAAGGTCTGGAGAATCGCAAGTGCCTCGATCCGGGCCGTTGGCGTGTTTGGCCATTGGACCGTGGTGAACGATTCCTGCGCCGATGTGTTATGCGCCGTCAGCATAATCGCAGCAGCGGGTGCAAATGCGACAACCCGTATAAACTTCCAACAGCAAATTGACACGAAAAGTTATCCTTTGTGGCGAGGTTGATGAGTCGAGATCGATATTTATGGCCAGGTAGGCTTTCCCACAAGAACGCTCGAAGGGGACTTTCTAGAAGGCTGCGTGAGCGGACCTTCCGTCCCGCGTTCGGGGTTTCCGTAGATTTCTGGCACCGATGGTGGCTGCTGAGCGCATCATGACGGGTGTTACTCCTGCCTCGGGGAACCGGCCGGTTTATGTCTGAGGCGACACCCATCATGCCAGCTTGAAAACCCCACGCGCCAATCCAGGACGTAAATGGGTGTGATCCAAAGAATCGATTTTCCCAATAAGTCGAGTGCCGTTAGAAAGCGCTGAATTTGACTTAGCGCGACACCACGACGGTTTTGCGACGGAGTTCTGACGAAATGAAAGCTGTCATGGCGAGTGATTGTAGCTTGTCGCACTCCAGACTGACGGACTACGTGAGTGCGTTGTGGCCGATATGCGAAAACGCGGAGAATGTATGTGCGGGATTGTGGGTATTGTCGGCCATCGTCCGGTGTCGAACCGTCTGATAGGCGCATTGAAACGCCTTGAATATCGCGGCTACGATTCGGCAGGCCTTGCGACGATTGACGGTGGAAGGCTCCATCGCCTGCGCTGTGAGGGCAAGCTCCTCAATCTTGAGGCAAAGCTGAAAGAACAGCCTCTGGCGGGCACAATCGGCATTGCCCATACGCGCTGGGCAACCCATGGCGCGCCGACGGAACGCAATGCCCACCCGCACTTTAGCGACGGTATTGCCGTCGTCCACAATGGGATAATCGAGAATTTCGCCGAATTGAAAGATGAGCTAACCGCGGCCGGCGCCGAGTTCCAAACCGACACCGACACGGAGGCCATCGCGCATCTCGTGGCAAGACTTCGTCGGGACGGCATGGGCCGGCGCGAAGCTATGCATGCGATGCTGAAGCGCGTGCGAGGCGCTTACGCGCTGGCTCTGCTCTTCGAGGAGGACCCTTCGACTATCATGGCTGCCCGCAATGGTCCGCCGCTCGCGATCGGTTACGGAAGCGGCGAGATGTTCCTCGGGTCGGACGCGATTGCGCTGGCGCCCTTCACCAACGAGATCACTTACCTGATGGACGGCGATTGGGCGGTCATCGATAAGACTGGCGTCCGTATCTTCGATATCGACGGCGAGGTCACCACGCGACCCCGGCAGATCTCGGTGGCGGCGGCCCATATGATCGACAAGGGCAACTATCGCCATTTCATGGAGAAGGAAATTTACGATCAGCCGGAGGTCATCTCCGATACCCTCAGCCATTACATCAACTTCCGCGACAATCGGGTGGTCGCGGTTTGGCGCGACACCGTCTTCGCCAACGTGCAAAGCTTGGCGATCTCCGCCTGCGGCACTGCGTACCTGGCTGGGCTAGTCGGCAAATACTGGTTCGAGCACTACGCTCGTCTGCCGGTCGAAATCGATGTCGCGTCGGAATTTCGGTACCGCGAAATCCCGTTCTCGCCGCAGGTGGCAGCTCTCTTCATCTCACAATCGGGCGAGACGGCCGATACACTTGCTTGCCTACGCTACTGCAAGGAGCACGGCCTGAAGACCGGTGCAGTCGTCAACACGCCCGAATCGACGATAGCACGGGAGTCTGACACCGTGTTCCCGATCTTCGCCGGACCGGAGATCGGCGTTGCGTCCACGAAGGCCTTTACCTGCCAACTCACCGTTTTGGCTGCGCTCGCGGTTGCCGCCGGCAGGGCGCGTGGCACCCTTACGGAAAAGGAGGAACAGACACTGGTCGGCCGCCTTGCCGAGATGCCGCGCGTCATGGGGCAGGTGCTCGACAGCATCCAACCCAGCATCGAACTTCTGTCGCGTGAATTGGCAAAGTTCCGCGCCATGCTCTATCTTGGCCGAGGCACCAGTTTCCCTTTGGCGATGGAAGGCTCCCTGAAGCTAAAGGAGATTTCCTATATTCACGCGCAAGGTTATGCTGCCGGCGAACTGAAACACGGTCCGATCGCTCTCATCGACGAGAACATGCCGGTTATCGTGACTGCACCGCACGACCGCTTTTTCGATAAGACCGTTTCCAACATGCAGGAGGTTGCGGCCCGCGGCGGACGGATCATCTTGATCACCGATGAGAAGGGCGCTAGCGCCTTGAAGCTCGACACAATGCGAACAATCGTTCTTCCAGATGTGGACGAGATCATTGCGCCGATGATCTTCTCGCTGCCGGTCCAATTGCTCGCCTATCATACCGCCGTGTTTGTGGGCACTGACGTCGATCAGCCGCGCAACCTGGCAAAATCAGTCACCGTCGAATAGGCCGTGGTTTCCGTAAGGGACGAATGACAGAGTTTAGATGACTTATAACTGCTGAGCATTTGGAGATCGACATGCCGCAAACGAAGATAATTGGCTTCTCGGGCAACATAACACGACCGTCCACGACGCGCACATTCGTCGACCATATCGTTGGGCAACTGGCAATCAAAACGCGAGCGGTGGCGCAGTCCTTCGATGTCGATGACCTTGGACCTTCACTGTTGAAAGCCAAACGGCTAGACGACCTCAACGTTCAAGCGCGCGGCGTCGTAGACCAGATGCTGGAGGCAGACGTCCTAGTTGTAGGCTCACCCACCTACAAGGGCAGTTACACTGGCCTATTCAAGCACTTTTTCGATTTGCTCGACCCAACATCGCTGAGGGGCAAGCCTATCATCATCGCTGCGACGGGCGGGGGCGAGCGTCATTCGCTTGTCGTCGAACATCAGTTGCGCCCTCTGTTCGGGTTCTTTGAAGCTCTTGCGATGCCGACCGCAATCTATGCCACCCGTAAGGACTTCGCCCACGGGGAGGTGATTTCCGAGGCCATCCGCATGCGTGTCGGCCGGGCTGTCGAGGAAGCGGCCGACGCAATAGCATGAACAGACGCAGCAAACGTCGGCGCAACAGGCTCTATTGTCGCACGCGAACCTTACGAGGCGATTTAGCGGTATTCAACGCCTCGCAGACAACTTTTACCCTGTGCTTCTCTTGTCCAATCGAATGCTTTGGCGAGCGTGTTCAATCCCGGCTGTATCCAGCAACTGATTGGCGGTCTGTGACGGTGTCGCCGACAAGAACCTGCTGCCTTGGATCGCGAAATAGCCTGACATCACTAGTGTTTCAAAGATGTTTCGAATGGTTGCGTTTTGTCACCTTCGAGAACGCCAGGCATTTCAACTTTGCTCCACAGCCGACATTCTTGACGCCACAGTTAAGCGCGCACACCCGTGAACTGCGAGGAATTGCTATTTGAGAAAGCCGTTTATTCTACTCGCCGCCTTTCTTGTGTGTGCAGCACTCCAGTTTCCCTCCGCTAATGGCATGGCTGAACAGGCGTCCGCGCCCGCTCTCACCGTCTCTCTGACGACACCGTCGCAACGGGACTGGCCGGAAACCGTTCCCGCGAGCGGCTGGCTGAAACCGTGGCAGGAAGCGATCATCGCCTCCGAGACGAGCGGCCTGCGCATCACTGACATCCTGGTCGATGTCGGCTCCGTGGTTACGAAGGGGCAGACGCTGGCCCGGCTTTCGCAGGAGAGCGTGCTGGCAGACCTTCGCAAGCAGGAGGCGGCTGTCGTGACCGCCAAGGCAAATCTGACGAAGGCCAAGGCGAATGCGGATCGGGCGCGGCAGCTCAGTTCGTCCGGGGCTCTCTCCGACGAGAAAATCACTGAATATTTCGCCGACGAGCAGACGGCGACGGCAAGCTTGGCATCCGAGGAAGCCGCGCTCGACAGCGAAAAGATCAAGCTCGGGCAGACGACCATCACCGCCGTCGATGATGGCCTCATAACCTCGCGTTCCGCCAACCTCGGCGCCGTCGTCTCAACCGGCACCGAGCTGTTCCGCATGGTCCGTCAGCAGCGTGTCGAATGGCAGGCCGAAGTATCGGCGCGCTATCTGCCGCGCATCTCGGAAGGCTTGAGCGTTGCGATCAACGGGCCGGATGGGCATGCCATCGAAGGCAAGGTGAGGCTCGTCGGGCCTTCGGTCAGTACCGACACGAGCCGGACAATCGTCTATGTCGCGCTTCCGGCCGATGTCCGTCCACGGATCGGCCTTTACGCAACGGGCAACATCGAATTGCAGACCACGCCGGCTCTGACCGTGCCCGAAACGGCGATCGTCTTCCGGGACGGCATCAGCTACGTCTTCACAGCAGGCAAGGACAGCCGGGTGCGCAGGGTCCGCGTGGAAACCGGCCGTCGCAACAATGGCCAGGTGGAAATCGTCTCCGGCGTAAATGCCTCGTCGAAGGTCGTGACCTCGGGCGGCGCCTTTCTGTCGGACAATGACCTCGTGAAGATTGCGGAGACGAACTGATGAATTTCTCCGCCTTCTCGATCCGCAATCCCATACCAGCGATACTGCTGTTTGTGATGTTTGGATTTGGCGGGCTTTGGGCATTCAAACAGCTGGCGGTTCAGTACTTTCCGGACATGGACCTTCCGACCATCAGCGTCACCGCTACACTCGATGGTGCTGCGCCGACGCAGCTCGAGACGGAGGTTGCCCGTACCATCGAGGACAGTCTCACCTCCTTGAGCCATCTCGATCATATCCTCACGACGATCACCGATGGCACCGTCTCGATCAAGGTTTCCTTCAAGCTGGAGAAAGACAGCGAAGCCGCCCTCAACGAGGTCCGCAATGCCGTTGACAGCGTCAAGGCTGATCTGCCGGCCCAGATGGCGACGCCTGTCGTTACGAAGGCCACCGTCCAAAGCTCCGCACTTGTCACCTATGCCGTGCGCTCAACCGCTCTCAACGAGACCGAACTATCCTGGTTTGTCGACAACGATCTGACCAAGGCGCTGCTGTCGGAGCCCGGCGTCGGGCAGGTCAACCGCATCGGCGGGATCGACCGCGAGGTTCATGTCGATCTCGATCCATCGACGATGGCGTCGTTCGGGGTCACCGCTGCCACCGTCTCGGCGCAGTTGAAGGCCGTGCAGGCCGATACGTCCGGCGGCCTTGGCGAGGTCGGTGGCTCTCGTCAAACATTGCGCACGCTTGGCGCCGTAGAGTCGGTCGAGGCCCTGAGGGAGCTCACTATACCCCTCGAAAACGGGCAGCAGGTCCGCCTCGACGACGTCGCATCCGTCACCGACAGCTTCGCGGAGCGCTCCTCGATGGCCTATCTCGATGGCAAGCCGGTCATCGCGGTCGAAATCAAGCGTTCGAACGGGTTTTCCGACAGCAGTGTTTCGGCTGACGTTGACACGGCAATGAAAAAGTTCGCAGCGGCGCATCCGAATGTGCAGATCCATGCAGTCTACAGCATGATCGGGTCAATTCTCGGCAATTATGACGGTTCGATGCACATGCTCTACGAAGGGGCGATCCTGGCGATCGTGGTCGTCTGGCTCTTCCTTCGGGACTGGCGCGCAACGATCCTCTCGGCCGTGGCGCTGCCCTTGTCGGTCATCCCGACCTTCCTGGTCATCTATCTCGCCGGCTTCAGCCTGAACGTCGTCACCTTGCTGGCACTGTCGCTGGTAGTCGGAATTCTGGTCGACGATGCCATCGTCGAAATTGAAAACATTGCCCGCCACCTTCAAATGGGCAAGCGGCCGCTCGATGCTGCGATGGAGGCGACCAACGAACTCGGCCTTGCCGTCATCGCGACCACCTTCACGCTGGTCGCCGTCTTCCTGCCGACGGCATTCATGAGTGGCATACCGGGTCTCCTGTTCCGTCAGTTCGGCATCACCGCCGCTGTTGCCGTCGTTGCCTCGCTTGTCGTTGCCCGTCTGCTCACCCCCATGATGGCGGCCTATTTCATGAAGGCGCATCCGTCGGAACAGAAGGATGGCCGCATCATGCGCGCCTATATGGCGGTCGCGAAGGCTGCTCTCAATCACAGAAAGACCACGGTGGCCGCAACTACCATTGTCGTTGCCCTTTCGCTTTCCGTTATCCCCCTCTTGAGAACGGGATATCTGCCCGCCGCTGACGACTCGCGGACGCAGATCACCCTCACCCTGCAGCCCGGCGCCACTGTCGAGCAAACCGATGCCGCAACCAGGAAGGCCGCAGATATTCTCAGTGAGGTTCCCGACGTGACGCATGTGTTTGCCGCTGTCGGCTCGGCATACTCGGGCGGTGGTGCGAAGGTTGCCAGGAGCAGTATCGGGTCTGCCGCGATCGTCGCCACGCTGACGCCCATTGATGGGCGCGACCGTAAGCAGTCGGAGATCGAAAACGATATCCGGCAGGCGCTTTCCGTCCTCCCCGGCGTGCGTGTGGCGGTCGGTATCGGCAACGGCACCAAGCTCGAGTTCACTCTCGCCAGCGACGACGCCAATGCGCTCGACAGCGCAAGCACGGCGTTGGAGGAGCAACTGCGCACGCTGCAGGGCATCGGCGCTGTGACATCGACAGCGGCCAGGCAGGCGCCGGAAATTCAGATCACGCCCGATTATGCCCGCGCCGCAGCGCTTGGCGTGACGTCGAATGCGATCGCCAGCGCCGTGCGCGTGGCGACGAACGGAGAATATTCTTTCGATCTGCCGAAGCTCAACCTGCCGCAGCGGCAAATCCCGATCGTCGTCCGCTTCTCGCCTGAGACGCGCACCAATCTCGATGACATCAAGAACATGCGCGTCGCCGGCACCAACGGCAATGTCGATCTCGGATCGATCGCCGATATCCGCATCGGCGGCAGTCCTTCGGAGATCGACCGCATCGACCGTATGCGCAATGTCACCGTTTCCGTCGAACTCAACGGCCGCATTCTGGGCGACGTCAACCGCGAGGCGAAGGCACTGCCGGCGCTTCAGCACCTGCCGCCGGGCGTCACGCTGGTGGAACACGGCGAACTTCAGCGCAGCTCGGAGCTGTTCCAGAGCTTTGCCCTCGCAATGGCGATCGGTGTGTTCTGCATCTATGCGGTGCTCGTCCTGCTGTTCCACGATTTCCTGCAGCCGTTGACACTTCTAATGGCCCTGCCGCTCTCGCTCGGCGGTGCGCTGGTGCCGCTTGTGGTAACGGGCACCAGTTTCTCGATGCCCGCCGTCATCGGCCTTCTCATGCTCATGGGCGTGGTGACGAAGAACTCCATCCTGCTCATCGAATATGCGATCATGTCGCGTCACCAAGGCATGTCCCGCTTCGATGCGCTCGTCGATGCCTGCCACAAGCGGGCGCGGCCGATCGTCATGACCACCATTGCCATGGCTTCGGGCATGCTGCCGGCTGCGCTCAGCCTGATGGGCGGAGATTCGAGCTTCCGGCAGCCGATGGCCATCGTTGTGATTGGTGGCGTGGTGATATCAACGCTGCTCAGCCTCATCATTATCCCGGTCATCTTCACCTTCGTCGATGACCTGCAAAATTTGCTCAAATCGTTCAGTCGCCGAGCGCTTCGACGCCACGCGACCTGCGGTCGAGAGACGGAATTCGGTTTGCCACGCGTGCTCGGCGGCGATACGGGGAAAATCCCTAGCGATGACTCCATCTCAGCATAAAGTCATCGAACCCACAATCGGGACTGCAGGCGCTTTTTGACATACGCTTTTCGTTGTCGATCAAATCACCGAATTCCAAAAACAGCTCCTTTGTTTGTAACGATTTCCTGCGCGCGCCTCTAGTGCCCACGGGGCGAAGTCGCTACGCTGCTGATTTCCACAGTTTCCATGTTTTCTCCCTGATTTGTTGGAGGAGATGCCTTATACCGATTTGCCAGACAATGTAGTCTCGAGAGTTCGTTCTGAGATAACGTCGGGGATTGAGTGACGCAGCAGTTCGATTTATTTGTTTCAAATGAGACACCTTCCGCGAAGGCAACTGCTTCATTGCCTGCAAAGCGCCGGTCGTCAGCTGCTTTGAGTGAGGACGATATGGTGCAGCAACTCCAGGCGACCGGCCGATATCGCATCCTCAAAAAGCTTGAACCGCGTGCCGTCGCAACGGAGGCGCGTCCGGGATTCCCGTTGAAGGGCGTTATTCTTGATACAGAAACAACTGGCCTCAACCATCGCAGGGATGAGATAATCGAGATCGGCACTGTTGCGTTCAGCTTTGATGAAGCGGGCAATTTCGGCGACGTCATCGGCGTCTATGGCGCCCTGCGGCAGCCGAGCACACGAATCCCAGAAGAGATCACGCGTCTGACCGGCATCACCGACGAAATGGTGGCCGGCCAGACCATCAATCTTCAGCAACTCCGCTCGCTTGTCGAAGGAGCCGACCTCATCATCGCTCACAATGCTGGCTTCGATCGGCCCTTCTGCGAAGCCTTTTCACCCATATTCGCCGGCAAAGCCTGGGCGTGCTCGGTCTCGGAAATCGATTGGGCGTCACGTGGCTTCGAAGGAACCAAGCTTGGATATTTGATCGGACAGGCAGGCTATTTTCATGAGGGGCATCGGGCAGTGGATGACTGTTTTGCGTTGCTCGAAGTTCTCGCAGAAGATTGCGTCGGCCACGGGCAAACGCCGTTCGCCGAACTATATCAAGCCAGCCAGCGCTGTCGTGTCCGCATCTACGCGGAAAACAGTCCGTTCGACATGAAGGATCACCTGAAGGCGCGCGGCTACCGTTGGTCGGATGGTAGTGATGGGCGCCCGAAATGTTGGTGGACCGAGATTGCAGAAGATGGTCTCGATGACGAGCTTCGCTATCTGCGCTCGGAAATCTATCGCTGGGATGACGCTGATCCACCGATGAGACGCCTCACCTCATTTGACCGTTTCAGGGCGTGACGACGGCTGGTGTGGCGTTGATATTGCAGGCTCTGCAAGTGCGAATCCCATCTGAGGCGCGTTACGAGAGTACCAAATGCCGGAAAGACCGTGAGCAAGCGAAGCTCACATTACGTCGGTCTTGAGCGGCTTCAACGTGCGCTCATCACCGGTGAGATCAGTGATGGTCCGGCATAAGACAGACAAATTCACATTGATCCAGGCTCATGAAATGGCGGTGCGAAGGATGTTAATAGACAATGGCTGATCGGTCGCAGACGGCAAGCGAGAGCCTCTTTCATCGCAACCTCACACGGCCGTGGTAAAATGCTCGGATTAAGGCTGGAGCGGAAGTTGTTCGCGGGCAACTTCCGCCGAGTTTCAATATCAGCAACACCAAACCGAAGGAAAAAACGATGTCTGAACTCGTAGTGCTCGGCTTTGACAACTCCGACCAGGCGGACGTTGTCCTCAATCGCCTCATTCAGCTCCAAAAGGAATATCTAGTCGATCTCGAAGACTCCGTGGTTGCGATCCGCGACGCTTCGGGCAAGGTTCGTCTCAAGCAGAGCGTCAATCTGGCGGCAGCCGGCGCCGCGAGTGGCGGGTTGTCGGGCGCCATCTGGGGATCGCTTGTCGGCCTTTTGTTCCTCAATCCTCTTGCGGGCATAGTTATCGGCGGTGCCTTCGGGGCAGGTTCCGGCGCTTTGGCAGGCTCGATGACGGACTACGGCATCGACGACGACCTCATCAAGCGACTTGCCGACACCATCCCCGTAAACAGCTCGGCGCTCTTTTTGCTGATCCGGAAGGTTCAGCCCGAGAAGGTGCTGCAGGAGTTCCAGGGTGAACATGCGCGGATATTAAGAACGTCGCTCTCGCCCGAGCAGGAGGAGCGTCTGCGCAGCGCGCTTGCGTTCGAATCATCCGCCGCGGCGCCGCCGACAGGAGCATGACGAAGAATAAGAGGCCGGTGGGAAAACAAATCGACTTGCGCCACGAACCTCGTCTTCAAAGGCGGCGCCGCGACGTTCTGACTTACTTCGCGGTCTCAAGTCGGACCCTTCTGAACCACACAGGTTCCCAATTCTGACGCTTCGTTATTGCCTAGGTTATTGAACCACGCCTGACGGTATGAACAAGGATTGTCCAGCCGTCAGTCGACACATTTTTAGCCATCGAGCTCGTATTCCGGGGTGGGGCTGAAACGCAGGCGGCCAATTTGCTGACGAGATCCCGAGGCTGAAGGCGAGCCCGTGACACCCTCACGCGCGGAGGAATAAAGGCGCAGCTTTCGAGACGCCGCCCTCAACTGGCGGGTTTGACGATCCAGACCGTAATTTGCGGCAACTTCGATAAACATCAGGCGGCCCCACCGGAGTGACCATGCTCGGCATCGATTGCCCTTTCCTCTCCGGTGGCCAACATCGTGCGAGTCGCATCAATCGAAGCGTATATCCAGAAAATGCGCATCGGCTGGCTATCCGAGGCGTTGATGAAGCGGTGTGGGACGTTGGCGGGAATCCATGTGGTGTCGTTCGCTGCAAGCCGGTGCTGGACGCCGTTGATTTCTGCTATGGCTTCACCATCGAGGATCATCACGCTTTCCTCACAATTATGCTTGTGGAGCCCAATCGAAGCGCCTGGATCGAAAGCCGTGATGCCATTGATCATGCTCGTCGAGCCGCACTTGCGGGTGACCAACGGCGTAGTCTTCGCTCCGCCGCCACGGTCATTTGTCTTCAGTTCTTTTGGACGAAGTATCGCCGCCTCAGCCATCTCGTTTCCTCCTGCTTAGGCTTTAGTCGGGCCGACCCAGACCGTTTTGATGTTCACGAATTCCCGGATGCCGTAGAGACCAAGCTCACGGCCGTATCCCGACCGCTTGATGCCCCCAAAGGGGTAACGGGGGTCCGATGCCACCATTCCATTGATGAAAACTGCTCCGGCCTCGATTTTGCGAGCAAGCTGCTTTGCCCTTTCGGTGTCGCGTGACCAAAGGGCAGAACCGAGACCAAACTCCGTCTGATTGGCCAGCCGAATGGCTTCGTCGGCGTCCTTGGCTCGGATAATAGCGGCGACAGGGCCGAAGGTTTCCTCGCAGAACGCCACCATATCTGGCGAGACATTGTCGAGAACGGTCGGAGGATAGTAGAAGCCATCGCCTTCAATGGGTTTACCCCCTGCACGGACGGTAGCCCCGGCAGCAACGGTCTTCTCGACTTGCGCATGAAGAGCCGCAAGCAGGTTTGCTCGCGCCATTGGACCGATGTTCGTGTCGCGCTCGGTGGGATCGCCGATCTTGAGCTTGGCGACGCCTTCGCAGAACAGCTCAACGAAGCGCTCTGCCACCGGCTCCTCGACGATGAAGCGCTTTGCATTCACACACGACTGACCAACGTTGATATAGCGGGCCTTGACGGCCACGGCGGCAGCTTGCTCCAGATCTGCGTCGGCAAGCACAATAAAAGGATCCGAACCGCCAAGCTCCAGAACCTGTTTCTTCAGGGCCTTGCCCGCTTGCCCGGCAACGATGGCACCAACCTCGGTGGATCCCGTGAGCGTGACGGCGGCAATCCGGTCATCGGCTATCAATCCGGCGACCTTTGACGCATCGATGAGGAGGGTCCCGAATAGGCCGTCCAGGCAACCTGCCTTCCGCATGATGTCCTCAACGGCGAGTGCGCACTCCGGAACGTTGTTGGCGTGTTTGAGGATCGCGCCATTGCCCGCAGCTAGCGCCGGTGCCGCGAAGCGGAAGAACTGCCAAAACGGATAGTTCCAGGGCATAATCGCAAGGACCACACCCAACGGAGCAAACGCCACTACGCTCTCGGTGGCATTGGAGGCGACAGGCTCGTCGGCAAGATACTGCACGGCGTGCTCAGCATAGAATTCGCAATTGTACGCACATTTTTCGATTTCAGCCTCTGCCTCCGCGATAGGCTTGCCCATTTCGCGGGTGATCATCTTGGCATATGTCGACTTGCCTTGGCGAAGGACAGCCGCCATTCGCGTCAGGAGGCCTACACGTTCGCTGATCGGAACCTCACGCCATTTTCGCTGAGCATTATCGGCCGCAGTCAGCGCGGCGTCTATGTATTCATCGGTATGCAACTCATAGGTTGCAATCTCTTTTCCGGTCGCTGGATTGATCGAGGTGAGCACGTTTGCCTCCCTGGGCTTGCTTGACTGTAAGACATGAGACTGCGAGGTGATGTCCCTGGTCATGCTGCGGCTCTTACAGACCGACCGTGCTCGCATATAGCTGAGAACTGTTTTGCATCGAGGCTTGCGCCACCTACCAGCAGTCCGCCCACTTCAGCGATTGCTAGAATCTCCGCTGCATTCGATGGCTGGACTGACCCTCCATAAAGGATACGAATTTGCTGGCCACTGTCGCCCCAATGCGCCAGAAGCTCTGACCGGATATGCCGGTGCACGTGAGCGATTTCATCCAGGGTCGGAGTGACACAGGTTCCGGTAACCCACGTCGGTTCATAGGCGATAACGATCTGGTCGATAGAGGAAACGCGCGGAACGGAATAGGTCAGTTGGCTAGACAGAACCGCGAGGGTTTTGCCTTCTGCCTTTTCCTGACCGCTTTCGCCGATGCAGATGAGGGCCGTGAGACCGACCTCTATCGCCTGAATCGCCTTTTGGCGAACCAGATCGTCACCCTCAGCGTGACGCAGACGGCGCTCCGAGTGGCCAATCATGACGAATCTTGCTCCCGCGTCTTTCAACATTTCGGCAGATATCTCGCCGGTGAACGCTCCCGATCTTTCAGAGCTACAGTCCTGGCCGCCCAACTGCAGTTTCGTGTCCTTGATCACAATCGATGAGACTGCCAGCAGCGTTGCAGGCAAAAACATGACGACTTCGACGTCACCGTCCATGCGCTCACAAGAGCGGGCTGTCTCTTCAAGAACAGCCAAGGAGCTGTTCAGGCCATTCATTTTCCAATTGCCTGCGATGAGATAGGGACCGGTCATCGCTTCTCCTGTCGTACAAGTTGCTGACTTTTCTCAGTATGCGCCGAATACAGCTCTCAACTCGGCCACG
Organism: Rhizobium sp. NXC24; assembly: GCF_002944315.1. Taxonomy (NCBI): domain Bacteria; kingdom Pseudomonadati; phylum Pseudomonadota; class Alphaproteobacteria; order Hyphomicrobiales; family Rhizobiaceae; genus Rhizobium; species Rhizobium sp. NXC24. Next base: position 433,056 of record NZ_CP024313.1, on the reverse strand, counting down.
TTTTCTTCGGTCAGCATCCGCGTTGGTGCGCCACGTAGGAGCACGAGAAGCTTTGACGTCTCCTCAAGTTCTTCTGCCGCATAGACAGCTGATCCGATATCCTTGCCGGTCACCACGGGTCCATGGTTTGCCAATAAGACTGCCGCATAACGTCCTTTTAGTTCACGGATCAGATCACCGGCCTTCTCGTCCCCCGGTCGCACATAACGAACGAGTTTCACCTGGCCAACCCGCATCACCACGTAAGGGGTCACCGGAGGAATGCAGTCGTCCGGATCGATATCTGTCAGGCATGAGAGAGCGGTCGCGAAGGTCGAATGCAGATGCACAACGGCCCCGGTCTGCGGTCGTGTCTCATAGAATGCGTGATGGAGGAATATTTCCTTGGAAGGCTTATCCCCGGAAAGATGCCGACCATCTCGGCTAAGCTTGCTGATCCGAGCGGGATCAAGAAAACCCAATGATGAATTCGTTGGTGTCATGAGGATGCCGTCATCGACGGCGGCACTGATGTTTCCCGCTGTACCGACTGAGTACCCTCGTTCGAAAAGCGACCGTGACAGGCGCACGATTTCCTCGCGAACCGTCGATTCATTGCTCATGTGATGTCAGCCTGTTCAATGCTTTCGTGAAGAAATCCTGCGCACCGAAGTTTCCAGACTTCAGCGCGAGAGCTATCGGCTTGTCACCGAGCGACAAGAGGACTGGTACGCCAGGGTCAATTTCCTGGCCGATGGTGAGCGCACCAAGATCAAGGGCGGAGACTACGGCTCCCGAGGTCTCGCCGCCTGCGACCACCAATCTGGTTACACCAGCAGCCACGAGTTTCTGCGCAGTCTCGGCGAATAACCCGTCAAGCTTATGTGCGACTTCATCGCGGCCGTACTTATCCTGCATCCGGCGAACGTCTTCAGGAGTTCCGGAAGAGTAGGCAAGTGGTGCTTTTCCGTGATTTGCCTGGATGAACTTGACGATATCGTCGGCAGTCGTCTCACCGCTCATGACCTTGTCTACATCAATAGGCAGCGTCGGATGGCTCGCCTTATGAAGGTCAATCTGGCCCCGGGTCGCGCCAGAGCAGCTTCCGGCAAGAATGGCTTCCGGCCCCGTCGTACCGATGGAGTTGCCGTGGGATCCTTTCGCCAATCCGCGTCGAATGAAGTTGGCGGGCAGGCCGATTGCGATGCCGGAGCCTCCGGTCACCAACTTATGGTCGGCAATTGCGGCGCCGATGATCGCCAACTCGTCGTCCGATGTGGCGTCGACGATGACCATGGTGCCTTCAGCGTTAGCGAGCGCTTCTTTTATCGCAGCTTCGCCTTGCCTGACCACTGGGGTAGGCACCAGACCAACCGGGGTCTTCGTCTGATAGCCGAGCCAACGCCGAATGTCGGAATCCGTCATTGGAGTCAGCGGGTGGTTTTGCATGCCAGACTCATTGAGCGGACGGTCATTGACAAACAGATGTCCCATGTAGACGGTACGACCCGCTCCGGGGAATGCAGGGCAAACGACGACACCTCTAGCGCCTAGCGCCTCCGCGAGTGCTTCACCAACCGGACCAATGTTGCCCTCTTTCGTTGAATCGAATGTCGAGCAGTATTTGAACACGATCTGCTGACATCCCTGTGCAAGCAGCCAGTTTAAGGCGGCAAGCGATTGTTGGACGGCGTTAGCTACCGGAATGGACCTGCTCTTCAAGGCTACAACGCCAGCTTCGACCTCTTGCGGAGCAGCTGCTGAAGGTACCCCCAGGAATTGCGCCGTTCTTAGACCTCCGTGGGAAGGCAAGCCTTTGGCGATAGTATTTGCTATGTCGCTTGCGCCCGTGAAGTCGTCTGCGATTACCCCGAGTAACATTGTGCACTTCCTTCCCGCGATCTTCAAAAGCCGTAAAGCGTGGCCGCATTATCAGCAAAAATCTTCTGGCGGGTCCCGTCATCGCCCGCCCACTCCGCGCAAAGATCCATCAGCGTCGCATCGTTGGGCTTGCCGAATTTTCCAGGAGAAGGATGGGGCCAATCGGACCCCCACAGCACCCGCTCGGGCGCAATCTTAAGGTAAGCCCGTGCGACCGCTCCCATGTCTTCGTATGTCGGTGGCCCGACAACCGTGTCTTGGTAGATGCTTGATAGCTTCGTGTAGGCCTTTCCCTGTTCGAGCAGAGCGCTGATCACGGCAAATGCCGGGTGCTTGATGCCATCGGGCTGGGGAATTCGCCCAAGGTGATCAAAGACGACGGTCAAGGGAAGACGTGCGAACAGATCGGCATTCTTGGCTATGTCGTTGCCGGACATGTGAACCTGGATATGCCAGCCGAGGTCGGCAACCCGCTTGGACAGCGGCTCGATCATCTCGACCGTCGTTGCACCAGCCCTTCCTAGATTGAAACGGATGCCCCGTATCCCAGCGGCGTTCAATTCCTTGAGCTGCTCATCGGTTACCGATGTATCGACGACGGCAATCCCTCGGCCACGCGATCCCAGAATTTTAAGGGATTCCAGCAGGCAGGAGTTGTCGGTCCCGTATGTCGACGGCTGCACAATCACGCTGCGCTCGAATCCCAATCGAGAGCGGAGCTTTTCATAATCTGCAATAAGGGCATTCGGCGGTATCAGGCTTGCGTTTGGCGCAGCCGGAAAACGATTGTCATAGATATGGAAATGGGCGTCGCATGTATGAGCAGGCGCTTTGAACTTCGGATTGTTGTCCCCGGATGAATAAGGAATCGTGTCGGCGCTATTTGCAGCCGTTGAACAAGCAACGGCAGCAGCTCCAAGGGCGCCCACCATGAAATCCCGTCTCGTCAATTGCATATGCGTTACTCCTCCTATTTTTCCGCTCGCGTTGCCCTACCGGAGCAACTTCTTCAACTTCACGACCGCAGCGTCTGGGCTGCTGAAAACTGGGATAGAGGTGACTTCGCGGACTGGCGAAAGAGCGCGAGCGGTTGAAAAGTGCGCAAGCATGATTGCGTCGAAGTCACGGAGAGACGCGGCTGCTTCCTTCACAAGACGGTTGTGGGTCTCGGCATCGCCGCTTCTCACAGCCTCGATTGCCCCCTCGACAAGAAAACTTTGAATACTTGCCTCAGGGTTCAGCCGCTTTGCCTCTTCGTGAAATTCCTCCTCCATGCCCTCGCGAGCTGGAGGAAACGTGTAGAGCATCGCCGTTCGACCGCCTTGGTTGATAGCTGCTTCAAACATTGCTTGGTTGGGCTTCAGAACCGGAATGGGAAGCTTGGCGGCGGCCGCCTCAACTGCGGTACCGAAAGCTGAACAGGTAAAGAGGACAGCATCGCATTTCGCTTTCAAGGCATATTCTGCGAGACTGAATATCCGTTCCGCCAACTCCGGCGTGATTTCATCAGTCTTGGCTCGATCCGGTGAAAGGCTATCTTCAAGAAGATTGACAGTTTCCGCTTCCGGCCAGGCGGAGGCAAAGGAGGCCTTGATCGGCTCCATCGCGACGGGCGTCGCGTGGATCAGGGCAATACGGGGGGCGGACATTTTTGACCTCTGATCTGAACTATGAAGTCAGCGGCCGCCCGGGAGGAGGGCGGCCGCCCGAGGTGGCCTACTTTTGCGCGCCGGAGAACAGCCAGACACTTTCAGGCGGGATTTGGGCCCACACCTTTCCAGTTGGCATCCGTTTCGTTCCATGCGCCTTCGCCACGAAATCACCGCGCCGCAGCCGGTATTCCCAACGATCACCAAGGTAGATGCTGTCATCAAGGTCCATCTCGATACCATCGTTTAAAGGAGCATCGGCAACCTTGATCTGTTCGACACGAATGACAGCTCGCGCATCCTGCGCCGCTCCAAGGCCTGACATTTCGCGAACCGTTCCATTGAGCGTCCAGCCGTCACCGCCGATCACGGCAGCCTTGCCATCGACGGTATGAACCTTGCCTTTGACGATGTTGTTAGCGCCCAGGAAGTCCGCCGAATAGAAGCTGTTCGGGTTGGAGTAAATCTCCTGCGGACCGCCTTGCTGAACGATACGGCCGTCCTGCAGCAGGAGAATGTTGTCGGCCGCAGCCAAGGCTTCGCTTTGGTCATGCGTAACCAGGATTGCACAGATTTCCAGATCGAGGATCAGCTTACGAATCCAGTAGCGAGCCTCTTCGCGCAGCTTGGCGTCCAGATTGGACAGCGGTTCGTCAAGCAAAAGAACGCGCGGTTCGTAGACCAGGGCGCGGCAGATCGCGACGCGCTGCTGCTGACCGCCGGACAACTGCGACGGATACCGGTCCGCGAGATGGCCGAGACCGAGGCGCTCAAGGATCGCTTGAACTCTGATGCCGATCTCGGTCGGATTGATGCCGCGCAGTTTCAGACCATAACCGACGTTTTCCTTGACGGTGCGGTGTGGCCAGAGCGCGTAAGACTGGAACACAAGGCCGATGTTGCGCTGTTCAGGCGGCAAAATTAGCTTCTTTTCGCCATCGAGTACAGTCTTCCCGCCAATTACGATTGTCCCGATCTCGGGCTGTTCGAGACCAGCGATGCAGCGAAGCAGGGTGGTTTTCCCACTGCCAGAGGCTCCAAGGAGCGCAACGATGCTTCCACGCTCCGCGGTAAAGGATGCACCCTTGAGGATTTGCAGGCCGCCCAGCCATTTCTGGACATTGTTTACAACGAGTTCAGTCATGGATTTTTGCTCCAAGTCGCAGGGCAAGGGCAAGGCCCGCACCTGTCAGGACGATGCTGATGAGAGAAAGTGCGGCAATGGTATTCATCGCGCCGGTCTGCAGCAGCGAAACCATGAGCGAACCGATGACTTCGGTGCCAGCGCCCATGAGATAAACACCTGTCGCGTACTCACGCAGGAAGATGATCATGATGAGAGCCCACGCGCCTGCAAGGCCGGGACGAACGATGGGGATTACGACGTCTTTCCACGTCCGGCCAATCGTCGCACCCGTCGTGCGAGCGGATTCTTCGAGTTCAGGAGCGACCTGCAGCAGCGTGCCTTGAAGGAGACGCAGTCCATAGGACAAGCCAACGACAACGTAGGCGACGAACAAGCTGACGAGGGTCGGACGCAGCGGCGTCAGGAATGGCACGAACAGAAAGACCCAGAAGAATGCCAGGCCGACGACGAGACCTGGAAGTGCTCGCGGCAGGAGGACGATGTAATCCAGAACCGTGTTCGACATGCCCCAGTTGCGGTGACCAGCCAGTCCAACGAGCAGGTAGATGAACACCGCAAGAGCGCCGCCGACGACCGAAAGAAGGATCGTGTTAACGATGCCGTTCTTAAGCGCCGGAACGTCCATCAAGTGGGCGAAGTTTGCCAGCGTGAACTGGTCAAAAAGGTTAACGCCCTCGCCCCATGCATCGACGAACGCACGGACGACGATCCCACCGATAGGCAGGACGACCGAAATGAACAGCCACAGCCCGATGATGGCAAGTGCGATGGCCTGTCCACTGGTGCCGAGCTTAAGGGTGGCAACGCGGGCACCCTTACCACCAAGAGCGGCATAACGCCGGGCGTTGCGCAGCAGTCGGCGCTGGATCGCAACGAGCGGCAGCGTGATGAGCACCAGGACGACGGCGACAACCGCCATCAGCTGGTAGGTCGGAGTGCCGAACAAGGTGGTGAGCTTGTATATGTAGGTCGTCAGGACCATGATGCCGTTCGGATCACCCAGGACGAGCGGAATGCCAAAGGTCTCAAAGCCGAGCAGGATATTCAGGGCAACCGCGAAGATCAGCGACGGAAGTACCATTGGCAGAGTTACGTCCCGGGACACGCGCCATACCGATGCACCAGTCGTGCGAGCGGCTTCTTCGAGGTCCGACGGCAAATTGCGCATTGCGGCCGATACGTAAAGATAGACGTTCGGAACGTGGCTGAGCCCCGCGATTAGGATCATCCCCGAGAGGCTGTAGATATTCCACGGGACGAAGCCGATCAGATCACGAATGAAGATCGAGACAAAGCCTGCGGGACCGACCGAAACGGTGTAGCCGAACGCCAGAACGATAGACGAAATGAACATTGGCACGAGCACCAGAATCTCAAGTATGCGCTTGAAACGAATGTCCGTTCGAGTGATCAGGAAAGCCAGCACCCCGCCGAGAGGAACGGCGATGGCGACCAGGCCGAACGAAAATACGGCGGTAGTGCCCAGAGCCCGGTAAAAGGCTTTGTCCGTGAAAACATAGCGATAGGCATCGAAGCCAAAGCGGGCGCGAGCGCTGAAGAACGGTGCACTGAGGAAGCTCTGATACACGATCAGGCCGACAGGGGCGAGAACGGCAACGGCAAGGAGAGTGATTACGACAACGCGGTAAGCGTTAGCATTCCCCACCCGTGGCATTTTCGGCGGATATTTCTTCTCGGCTGGCGCTGACTTTGTGGTGGCCGCAAGTGCGCTCGGAGCCTGTGCGTGTGTAGACATTGTTGCCTCTCAACTGGTCTGAGAGGCTGCGGCGCGAGCGCGCCGCAGCCGATGGGCATTAGCGACCGAGCGCGGCCTTCCAGTCGTTAAGAAACTGGACGCGCTTCATTTGATCCATGTATTCAAGAACGCCTTCGTCCACAGCGATTGGCTTCAAACCACCGCCGACACGCTCGTTCAGGGTCTTGATGTTCAGACCGGCAGTGACATCCTCGCGGACCGACGGCAGGCCGCTTTCAGAAAGGAGAGCCTGGCCTTCGGCGGACAGCATGAAGTCAATGAAGAGCTTCGCGGCATTCGGATGCGGAGCTTCCTTCGTCTTCATGATAAGGCGGGAGAAGGCTGGCGTGTAATCGGTGGCGAAGTGAACACCGAGGTTCGGGCTTTCCTTGGCCCACTTAAGGGCATAGGAACCGATGATGTTGATCGCGATGACGTTCTCGCCGGAAACCACGGTTTCCTTCATGCCGCCCGAGCTGGAGTAGATCTTGGCACCATCATCGCCCATTGCCTTGGCGAGGTCCCAAAAGTCCTTGCGGTTGCGCGCATCGTTAGAATGATGCAGGAAGCCCGAGCCGCTCTTTTCCGGATCGAAGGTGGCAACTTTGCCCTGAAGTGTGGACTTGTTGTCCTTCAGGAAGGTGATCATATCGGCGTAGGTCTTCGGAAGCTTGTCTTCCGTCAGTGCCTTGGTGTTGAAGATCACGCCGATTGGCTCGACCGTCGTTGCGTAAAGCACGTTCTTGTAGTTTGCCCAGCTCGGGAGCTTGCCAGCTTCAGGGGAAGCGTACTCGTCGGCGTAGCCGTCCTGTACGAGCGTCATCTGCAGGTCCATTGCGGAACTCCACACCACGTCTGCCGTGGTTTGACCTGCTGCAGCTTCTGAAATGACCTGGTTATATGCACCGTTGGTACCAAGGTCGTTGTAAGCGATCTTGATGCCATACTTTTTCGTAAATGCGTCCTGAAGCTTCTGCGACTGTTCAGAGTCGGTCGAGGTGTAGACTGAAACGGTGCCTTCCTTCTTGGCAGCTTCGATGATGGCGCTGTAATCGGCCGGGTACCCGGCGGGGACCTCCTGGGCGAAAGCTGCGGAAGTGAGGAGGGACAGCACGGCAGCCGTCGCGAGCCCTTTCGGGCCGATAAAAGAGTTCATTTGTTCTTCTCCCAAAGATGCGCCCGAGCAATCTCCTCCGGGCGGGCGAACCCGAGGGCGCACCGTGCGTCCCCGGGAAATCCAAACTGGCCAGCCAGAGGCCAGAAAGCCAATTGCTGCTAAGCGTTGGCGACCTTCTTGGCGGAACCTCCGTTGTTCACCGCCTGCGCGACGAACCTGCCGAACGTGTCGGTGTTCGTGTTGCCGCCGAGATCGCGGGTGCGCTTGGCCGGATCAGCGAGAACTTCATCCACGGCACGCTCGATCTCCGCGCCTGCAGCTTCGAAATGCGGAAGCTTCCGCTGTTCGCCGAGCCAGCTGAGCATCATTGCTGTGGAAAGAATGAGCGACGTCGGGTTGGCAATATTCTGACCCTGGATGTCCGGGGCGGAACCATGCTGCGCCTGGGCGCATACAAGGCCAAGTTCAGCATTGGCATTGATGGAGCCGGCAAGGCCAAGACTGCCCGAAAGTTCGCTGGCGAGATCCGACAGGATGTCAGCGTAGAAGTTCGTGGTCACGATAACGTCGAAGCGCGAAGGATCGCGAACGAGGTGTGCGGCCATAGCGTCGATGATGAAATCGTTGACCTTCACTTCAGGGAAGTCCTGAGCAACCTTTCGGACCTGCTCCAGGAACAGACCGTCGGTCAGGATGAAGTTGTTTGCCTTATGGACTGCGGTTACGCGCTTGTCGCGCTTCATTGCGAGCACGAAAGCCTGACGAGCAATACGCTCACATGCCTTCGCCGTGATCTTGCGAACAGAGAGCGCGACATCGTCGGTGGGCATGAATTCGCCGGTCCCCTTGACCATGTTACGGTCCGGGTAGAAGCCCTCGGTCGCCTCGCGCATAATGACGAGGTCCATGGTTTTCGAATTGTTCAGGAACGTTCGCGAACGAGCGGGGCGGACGTTTGCATAAAGATCAAGCTTGACGCGGTAACCGGCGGAGACGTTCACCCCGCCCTTGTCGCGTGCGGGGTAGTCCATGTGCGACTGCGGACCAAGGATGATACCGTCAGCCTTGCGAGCACGCTCCAGAACCTCATCGCGCAGGGTGGTGCCGTATTTTTCCAAGCTCGTGAAGCCAGTATCTTCGAATTCATACTCCAACCCGAGACCAAAGGCTTTATCGGTGGCCTTCAGCACTTCCAACGTTGCAGCAGTGATTTCCGGGCCAATGCCGTCGCACTCTGTGACCGAAATTTTCATGTGATCTAATCTCCCTAGAAGGCGAAAGCATTTTTCCGCCGCTCATCACCACGGCCTGATATTGGCTTTTTACGCATCAAAATGCAAATACGTTTTGGAGAAAGCAATTATTTTCTACGACCTCGACGCAAATGCGGGCGGTGAGAACCGTTTTTCCCGGGACGAGATTGCGAAGAGATTCGATTTCTTCGAAAAACCAATCGCTGCTGGCGAACGGCGACACAAACAGATGCATTATTGGTTTTTTAAATATCTAAATGCAAGATTTGCTAGATATTTGCCCCAGCGGAGGAGTTTTGATGTCATTCTTGAAGAACAGCAGCATCGGGCTGAAAATTCTGGCAATCACGGCCGGTATCAGCGTGCTCGCGGCCGGCAGCCTCGCTTACACGTCGCTACGCTTTCGGCAGGCAGACGATCGCTACACTCGGTTTGTCAACTCTGAGGGAATGGCAAACACTGATGTGGTGGCAGCCGCGCGCCATATGCAATCGGTGGCTTATCGTGCCTATCAGCTCACCGCTTATTCGCCAGACGCCAAAGATTTCGACGATGTGGCGAGCAGCTATGACAAAAACGCACAGAGGATGTTTGACCGCCTCAATGCTGCAATTACTGCTTACCCGGACGCAAAACCGGAACTGGAAGCGTTTCTGGCAAAAGCCACCGCGATAAAGGTTGGTCTCGATAAGGCCATTGTTGCTGCCAAAGGCAACCGCGACATGAACGCCTTGGCGGTTCTCGGGGCTGTTGACCCGAAGATTGACGAACTGGCTACGAGCCTTCGAGAGTGGAATGAAAAAATGGAAAAGCAGGTTGCGGACGGCATTCGCGACCTCTCGGAAGCGAACCATTCTACCATTCGCCAGAGCGCTACTCTGCTAGCACTCGCCATCGCTTTGGCAATCGCTGCGTCAACGGCACTGGCGTCTTTCGGAATCTTGAGGCCTATCGCGCGGCTGCGGCAGCAGATGATGCGGCTTGCTGAAGGAGACCTTAGCATTGACGTGGAAGAAGCGGCTCGCGGCGACGAAGTGGGCGAGATGGCAAAGAGTGTCATCAGCTTTAAGGAGAATGCAATGCATCGCTTGAGACTGGAGAAAGAGGCACAGGCGACGGATTGCGCAAACGAAGAGGCCCAGCGTAGCCGTGCTGCCGACAAGGCTAGACACGATGCGGAGACCGACTTCGCCGTAAATACCCTGGCAACTGCACTCAACGCGCTCGCGACCGGCGACGTCACCTACCGAATCTCAACGCCCTTTGCTGGTAACTTCGACAGAATCCGGCAGGATTTCAACGCAAGCGTCGAAAAGCTGGAGAACACGCTGAGCGCCGTCACGCTTAATGCTCGTTCCATCTCGGCAAGCGCAGCTGAGATCCGCTCTGCTGCCGATGACCTTGCCCAGCGCACGGAACAGCAGGCCGCTTCTGTCGAAGAGACGGCAGCCGCTCTTGAGCAGATCACGACCACGACACGCGATGCGACGCTGCGAGCACAAGAGGCAGAGGACCTCGTTCGAAAGGCGCACCAGGCAGCTCAAACATCGGGTGCAGTCGTTGGCGAGGCTGTCAGCGCGATGCAGGCCATTGCCACCTCATCGGGCGAGATCAACAACATCATCGGTGTGATCGACGATATCGCGTTCCAGACCAACCTACTTGCGCTGAACGCAGGGGTGGAAGCGGCGAGAGCCGGGGAAGCTGGCAAGGGGTTCGCCGTTGTCGCACAGGAGGTCCGCGAATTGGCGCAGCGGTCCGCACACGCGGCGAGGGAAATAAAATCGCTTATCACGACCTCTGGGGAGCAGGTCAAATCCGGTGTCGATCTGGTCGGACGGACGGGCAAAGCCCTACAGGAAATTGTCAGCCACGTCGAAGAGATCAACAACCGGGTACAATCCATCAACACAGCCGCCCGAGAACAAGTCGTCGGCTTGCACGAGATCAATCGCGCGATCATAATAATCGATCAGGCGACGCAACGAAACGCTGCGATGGTCGAGGAATCGACCGCCGCCAGCCACGGCCTTGCCAGCGATATCGCCGCGCTAAATCAGCTCCTGCGGCAATTCATCATCTCTTCTGATAATCATACCTCGGCTTCCTACTCGCGAGCAGCGTAATGCTGCTATTGGGAGAGTGGCTATCGTTTCCTCAAGTTTATTAGATGATGAAATCGAATTGCTGATCATGGAATTGCATTTAACTCAAAAATCAAGGCCGCTTAATCTTGAACATATGGCTAATCGACATCAATTCTCGACCGCGGCGGGACTGAGATATTCAGCCTGCCTCACTCCTGCAACCTCTTGAGACCAGAGCAAGGGCGACTTTCGAGTCAGTGCTCCGCCAAGATGCCTGCGCATGGCGTAAGAGGCCTCGACGATTTCACCGCGTTCGAGGAGGGACAGGATTGCGAGATGATCCTCGCACTGAACGTGCAATCGTTCGCGGTCGACGTTTGAGCGATATTCCAGGAGGCGCCGCATCCGGTTCACTCGAACCAAGGACAGGTGGAAGAACGGATTGCCGCTCATCTTGATCAGCTCTTCATGAAACAGTGACCCGTTATAGAGCAACCTCTCGGCCGGTAACGTACGGATATCGGTTTCGAGCATCCGGGACTGTATGCGACGTTGCTCATCGATGATCTTCCGGTCCAAGGCGAATGTTGGTTCGAGCATCGCGGCAGGTTCGATAAGCATTCGGAAGCGGTAAATCTGCTCGAAGGCTTCAGCCGTTTTCGCGACCGGCAGAAACCGCCAGCCGTAACCCTGCTTTCGTTCCGCCCATCCTTCTCTGGCAGCACGCATCAGAATGTCGCTGACCTGCGCCTTCGTGAAGCCATATCGGTCTCGAAGCATTTGTTCGGTGATATCGGCAGGAATGCGGTCCGTCAGCCAATCTTCCGCCAGGCGGTGGTAATCGCTCATCGTCTCTTGCAATTGGTCGCCCGGAGCCTCAACGGCCTCATCGATCACCTTCGTCGATACGAAAAAGCCGCGATTGGGCTTTTGCTCAAGGAAGCCCTGTTCGAAGAGCAGCTGCATGGCCTCACGGACGGGGGAACGCGAAACTCCGAATTTGTCAGCCAAGCCCTGAGTGCTCAGGTGATCGTCTGGCTTCAAATCACCGGACCGGATCAGTTGGCTGATCTCTTTCGCAATATTTGCAGTCAACTGGCTACTGTTTCGCATCCTGGCGCACTCATGGGTCTGAATCGTCTTCGCCTAAGTTAAGGTCTCATTGAGCGGAACGCAAAGGTAAGACCCCATCCCTGTGCCAATCAGGGTGCAACATCCGCATGGCTCATTTGGTTTTGGTCGTATGCGGCGCGAATGGTGCCGTCGGCCTTCATTTCATCCATCATTCGAACGGCTGCATCCAGCGCATGGACATTTGCCGGAGGCACCACAATGGCCGTACCGGCCTCATGGAAATGGCCTTGAACGGCGTGACAGCCGTCTAAACCGGAAAGCATGCTGATAATGGACTCTTTGCCCAGAGCAATCGCGTCTAGTTCGCCGCCTTTGAATTTAGCCATTGCTTCATCGAGCGAGCCGTATCCCACGATGTCGGTATTTCTCAACGTCCTCTCGGCGCTTCGCAGCGTCGCCGTCCCCGCGACACCAGCAACCCGGACACCTTCCTGGTCAACGTCCTGCACTGTTTTGAAGGCGTCCTTTCGAGCAAGATAGGTGCTCACGCCAAGGTAATAGCTGGGGCCAACACCAAGCACTTTTCGGCGTTGATCATCAACGGGGACGAACGACAGGGTCCAAGATCCGCTTTCGGCATTGGACACGATGTCGCCCGAGCTGGAGAATTCGACGAGTTCGAGCGGAAGGCCGGTGCGTTGTGCGATTTGCCTTGCAAGGGTTATCGTGACCCCTCTTGCTTGCCCCGATATCTCGTCGCGAACACACCAGACCGCCGAGGCGGCGGGTCCAACCGCTACGGCAACCTTCAGCACGCCAGTCGGGGCGAGTTCAGCTTTTTCATTCCCCGAGAGTTCAAATGCATTAACAGACATAGACTCGTTCCGTTGCGTGTTTCTCCAACAGCCAGTATTGCATTTGTGTCATTAAAAATGCAAATCAAAGGTGATTTCATCGAAGGAGCCGCCATGTCGACTTGGTCCCCAGACCAATATCTCAAGTTCGAAGACCAACGGACGCGTCCGGCAATTGACCTTTTAGGACGGGTTGTCGCGAATATTGTCGAGTCCGTGACAGACATAGGCTGCGGACCAGGCAACTCCACGGAGCTGCTCATCGATCGTTTCGGTTCGGCTGCAATTGCGGGCATGGACTCATCACCCAAGATGGTCGAAGCGGCCAAGAAGCGCCTGCCCGACTGCGATTTTCAGCTGGGCGATATCGCGCAGTGGCAACCGAAAGTGCCGCAGGACCTGCTATTCGCGAACGCCGTCCTTCAATGGGTTCCAAACCACCACGAGCTTTTTCCGAAATTGCTGTCATTCCTTAAGCCTGGCGGGACGCTTGCCTTGCAGATGCCCGACAATCTAGACGAGCCGACACATGTTGGCATGCGCACGGTAGCAGGGGACAAGCGCTGGTCTGATGCATTGAAGGATGCCGATGGCGAGCGGACCTCGATCCTTTCGGTTTCGGACTACTGGTCTATCCTCAAACCGCATGCATCGAGCGTCGACGTATGGCGTACCACTTATTACCACCCGCTTCGGGGACTGAACGGGATTGTCGAGTGGTTCAAGGGGACCGGTCTTCTCCCTTACCTCAGCCGGCTGAACGAAGCACAGCAGGCGGAATATCTTGCTTCATACGAGGAAGAGCTTTCAAAGCATTACACAGTCATGGATGATGATACGATGCTTCTGCCGTTTCCTCGTCTCTTCATTGTTGTGCGACGGTAATTAAACTAAAGATCGCGCCGCGACGTCGGGACCGCAGCTCATTGGGGCAATGAAAGCCCCGAATTCATCGAGTTCGGCGTCGGCCAACTGCGCTGGGCTTTGCGGTCTTCGCCGCACCCACTTTGCCGAACCTGCAGTCAATTCTGGTCGCCGCAGGGACCGGTGAAAAGCATCAGATGCACTGGGGCTCAGTAGGGGCTGCAGCTTCCTAATTCAGTCGACCATACGCAAGGCCGATTGGTCGGGTAAGTTCCGTGCCGTCTCCGCAGCGACCTTGACGACCGTGGCCGGCTTTGCAGCAACGGTCGCCTGTTCGGCGGGAATATATCCGGCGCCGATCGCGACGTTCAAAGAGATGTAGTCGAGAGCGCTCTGCTGAACGGCCTCAGCGAGGCTTTCCTGCGCGTTAGAAACGGAACGCTGCGCATCGAGAACGTCGAGCAGCGAAGAGGCGCCGTCCTTATAGCTTACCGTCGAAAGGTCGAGGGCCTGCTGATAGGACTTCACCTGTGCCCGCAATGCGGCAACCGTCTGATCATCGCGTCTGACGGCCGACAGGGCGCTTTCGACCTGTTCGACACCAGACAGCACTGTCTGCTTCCAGACGATATACTGCTCGCGGCTGGTGGACTCGGCGTTTTTGACGTTAGCACGCAATGCGCCGCCGTCGAAGATCGGCAGCGACAGGCTTGGGCCGAACGACCATTTCGTCAGGCTGCCACTGTTGGACTTCGTGTGGATGTAGGACGGCGAAATCGAACCGCTAAGCGTGATCGTCGGATAGAGCTGGGCTTCTGCCACGCCGATCTGAGCGGTCGCAGCGGCAAGGTTACGCTCGGCATTACGGATGTCTGGCCGGTTGCGGATGAGATCCGCCGGGACGCCCGTATCAACGCGACCGCGGAATACCGGCTGGCTGCCGCCACCGTGCAATTGGGCGATAATGGTCTGCGACGGTACGTTGAGTAGGGTCGCGATATGATGCACCGCCTGACGGTAGCTGATTTCGAGGCCTGGAATTTCAGACAGTGTCGAGTTGACGAGACCTTCGGCCTGGACGACGTCGAGTCGGGAAACGGCGCCGGCATCAAGCTGGAACTTGGTGAGTTCGAGCGTTTCGCGGCGAGACTTCAAGTTATCCCGTGCGATCGCGACGCGGGCCTGATAGTAGCGGACGTTGACGTAGCTGTTTGCCAGATCCTCTAGATAGGTCAGGCGAGCCACGTCGACGTTGGAATAGGCTGCATCCAGCGATGCGTTGGCGCTTTCCTTGGCGCGACGGTATTGGCCCCACAGGTCGAGCAGCCACGAAGCCGTGACATCGCCGCTGGTGGTGTTTTCCGTTTCCCTCTTGTTGCGCTGGCTTCCCTTTTCGCCGCTGGTCGTATTACCGCCTAACAGGAGGAGGCTCGGCATTCCGCCGGCGGCGGCGGAGACGACCTGCGCCTGCGCCTGATTGATGCGCTCCAGCGCCTGCTGGATATTGAGGTTTTCTGCAAGTCCTTGCTCAACCAAGCCGTTCAGCTTCCTATCGCCGAAGGCGGTCCACCATTGTGAACTCGAGACGTCGCCGTTGATCTTCGTACCGCCCTCCGAGAACTTGGCCGCGAGTGGCATTTCCGGTGGCTTATGATCGGGGCCGCTGACGCAACCTGCCAGAAGAAGAAGCAGGGCGGGGGCGGCAGTACGAATGGATACCATCACATTACCTACAATTGAATTACATGATCACTGTCTTAGGGGAAACGTGACACTCGGCGCTTCGATGGCGACGCTCCCTAACTTACAGCTTCGTTTTTCTACGCTTGATAACGGCAGGCGACTGATTGGAAAAATTGATTGTTCGGATCACACTGATCTACGTCACGGATAACAGCGCGGGTTCGTTTGGACTGATGGTGGAAATTCGCCTCCGCATTCGAACTCGTCATCGCAGGACGAAGCCAATGTTCATACTCACCTGGATCCATGCTCATTTTGCCAAGGGCTCCAAGTCGCGCCAGTACTTGAAAAATCTTCCACATGGATTGCGTAGAATGCAAAAGGCGGGGCCGAAGCCGTAATAAGGAAAGCTGCGGATGAACTGGCGCGGCTCATAGATCTTTCTCCGTTCACGCGGGTTTCCGGATGAGCCAAGCATTATTCGTGCCGAAGCAGAAATCTCCCGGGCGAAAGCAAGACTGAGAGTAAGCTTGATGATTGCCGGCAACGTGTGCAAACAAACAGTCGAGCCAAACTGCAAATTCCGAGGCAATCCGCCCCCTGATTCCGAAATGATGTCGCCCCCCAATTCCGAGAAATAGTCGCCCCCTTGTTCCGAGATGATGCCGCCCCCTTGGAGGCGTCTGGCAAGGGTGGGTCTGCAGGTGTGAAGTTTCTTCCTTCGACGTTGACGAGGAAGGAACGGGATGCCTGCGGAGAGATTGGAGATGCGGCGTGTCCGCGAGATATTGAGATATCGCTTTGAGCAAGGACTTGGGCACAAGTCGATTGCGGTGAGGGTTGGGACTGCGCCCTCGACAGTACGTGAGACGCTTCGGCGTGCGGCAGTTGCCGGGCTTTCGTGGCCTCTGGGCGACGACGTCAACGATACAGTCCTGGAGGCAACGCTTTACAAGGCGGCTGGAACGAAGATTGGGCACCGTCGCGCTCCGGAGCCGGATTGGGCGCAGGTCCATCGCGAGCTCAAGCGCAAGCATATGACGCTGCAGATCCTGTGGGACGAATACATCGGTCTTCATCCCGAGGGATATCGTTACAGTCGCTACTGTGACCTTTATCGGGGTTGGGCACTGAAGCTGCCGGTGACGATGCGGCAGGATCATATGGCGGGCGACAAGTTGTTCGTCGATTATGCCGGCGACACGGTGACGGTTGTCGTTGATCGGCTATCGGGCAAAACACGGCAAGCACACTTGTTCGTGGCAGTTCTGGGAGCGTCGAGCCTATCGTTCGCGCAGGCGCGCTGGAGCGAGACGCTTCCCGACTGGATTGAATGCCATATCCAGGCGCTGGAGTCCTTCGGCGGTGCGCCAGCCTTGCTGGTGCCCGACAATGCCAAGGTGGCGATCATCAAGGCGTGCCACTTCGATCCCCAAGTCAACCGGACGTATTGTGCGATGGCAGCGCATTATGGCAGCGCCATCCTGCCGACGCGGCCACGCCGTCCTCGCGACAAGGCGAAAGTAGAGGCTGCGGTTCGTATCGTCGAGCGCTGGCTGCTGGGCCGCCTTCGCCACCGCACCTTCCACAGCCTGGCCGAGGTCAATGCGGCGATTGCCGACTTGCTATATGATTTGAACGACAGGCGTGTCCTGCGCCGGGTTGGCGTCACGCGCCGCCAATTGTTCGAAGAGCTCGACCGGCCCGCTTTAAGGCCATTGCCTGTGGAACGCTATGTCTTTGCGGAATGGCGTATCCGGCGTGCCGGGCTGGATTACCACGTCGAGATCGAGCGGCACTATTACTCCGTTCCCTATCGCTTCGCTCGCGAGCAGGTCGAGGCGCGCATCACCGCCAATACGATCGAGATCTTCCACAAAGGCGAGCGAATAGCCGCCCATCGTCGCTCCAGCGGCAATGGCAAACACACGACGATTCCCGATCACATGCCCTCAGCCCATCGCCGCTTTGCCGACTGGACGATCGAACGCATTCAACGCGAGGCCTCTTCCATCGGGCCGGAGGTGGCGTTGCTGTGCGAGAAGATCCTCGCCGACAGGCCGCACCCGGAGCAGGGCTTTCGAGCCTGCATGGGAATTATCCGCCTGAACAAAAGCTTTGGCCGCGACAGAGTGAACGCTGCTTGCAGCCGTGCACTGGAGATCGGGGCCCGGACCTACGGTTCGGTGCGCTCCATCCTCGACAATCATCTAGATCGAACGGCTTCCACCAATGGACCGGCTTCGCATGAACCGATCCATCACGAAAACATCCGCGGACCTCGCTATTACCACTAAGGAGAACGAAGAATGCTTGCGCATCCAACACTCGATAAACTCAATTCCATGGGCCTGGCCGGCATGGCAAAGGCCTTCGGGGAGCTCGTCACCAACGGCGAAGCCGAACATCTCTCGCACGCCGAGTGGCTAGGACTGCTGCTCGAACGGGAGTGGAGTTCCCGCTACGATCGTAAGCTTGCCGCACGCCTCAGGTTTGCCAAGCTTCGCCACCAGGCCACCCCGGAAGATGTCGACTATCGCAGCGAGCGCGGCCTTGATCGCGCGCTCTTCATGAAGCTGCTCGGCGGCGACTGGATCAATGCTCATGATAATCTGGCCATTTGCGGACCCTCGGGCGTCGGAAAGAGCTGGTTAGCCTGCGCTCTCGGCCACAAGGCTTGCCGAGACGATCGCTCCGTTCTCTATCAGCGTGTCCCAAGGCTATTTGCCCAGCTTGCGCTCGCTCGGGGCGATGGCAGGTATGCCCGGCTGCAGCGGACTTTGGGCCATGTTCAAGTCCTGATCCTAGATGACTGGGGCCTCGAACCGCTCAACGAACAAGCCCGGCACGACCTCCTCGAAATCCTCGAAGATCGCTACGGCCGCCGATCAACCATCATCACCAGCCAACTTCCCGTATCGGCATGGCATGGCGTCATAGGAGACCCGACTTATGCCGATGCCATACTGGATCGCCTCGTTCACAACGCTCATCGCATCGAATTGAGCGGCGATAGCCTACGCCGAAACCTGCCCCGAAAAGCTTGACACCCTGCCTAAATGAACTGACAACAATCATCGCCTGCAGACCCCACTAAAAAGGGGGCGAGATCATCCCGGAATCAAGGGGCGCAATTATCTCGGAACAAAGGGGCGGCTTCATCGGAATCGGCAAGCCAAACGCCTCGTTTAGCTAGGATCGGCGTGCCGCACGCAATCGATGGAGATGAAAACCCCAATTCGAAAACACGCCCGCATTTCCCACCGCCGTTATCATCTGTGCTGTGTGACGCTCAAACATCATCCCGACTAAGCGGTCCAATGCCTTCTATTTCAACAGGTGTTTTAAGGTACCGGGCTCACCACCTACATCCATCGCCAAGCTAAGTTGGTGAAGACTTAGGAAATGCCGACAACACAGTCGGTAATGGCACTTCGCCTTGTCCGATATCAGACAATGCTGAACACATCAGCCGGTTCGGTTAGACCTATTTTATTAAAATCAAAAAGGAATTTTCGTCCGGCACGCATGTTGCCTCAGATCCTCTGCTGATGGGTACAAATCACGCGGAGATATCTAGATGCCAGTGGAAGACACTCGCGAGGCTGTTAGCGCAGGGCGTTCCAACTCCAGAAAGACGCTTTCTCCAGCAGCAACATCAGGGATGCCCAATGACTCGTACTAGGATGGAGTCGTGTATTCGTGCATTTGCCCTAAGCTTGGCTGCGTTGCAGAGCCTGACAACCTGGGAAGCGGCGGTCGGGGCTCCGCTGGGCCAATCCGATATCAGCGACTTCTTGCTGAACAATGGCTTGGAAGTGGTCGTCATACCCGATCACCGCGTGCCGATCGTCACGCATATGGTCCTTTACAAGGCCGGAAGTGCCGACGAGCCACCCGGCAACTCCGGCATCGCTCATTTCCTGGAGCATCTGATGTTCAAGGGTACGAAAAAGCACTCGGCCGGCACATTCGATACACAGGTGGCGGAGATCGGCGGTGAGGAGAACGCCTTCACTTGGTCCGACTACACCGGCTATTTTCAAACTGTCACGCCAGCGGCGCTCGAAACGATGATGGAATTCGAAGCAGACCGGATGCGCAATCTCGTACTCACCGATGCGGTGATTGCGCCCGAGCGCGATGTCATACTCGAGGAGCGGCGCTCCCGCGTCGAAGCCGACCCCGAGGAACTTCTCGAGGAGGAGATGCAAGCGACCCTCTATCAGAACCACCCTTACGGCCGACCGGTAATCGGCTGGATGCACGAGATGGAAGGGCTCAATCGCGCAGACGCAGTAGGGTTCTACGATCGTTACTATACGCCGAATAACGCAGTGTTGGTCGTGGCAGGCGACGTGAGCGCTACGACTGTGCGCAAGATGGCGGAGGAAACATACGGGGCTGTACCGCGCGGCTCGGATCTTCCTTTGCGCATTAGGCCGCAAGAACCGGAGCAAAACACCAAGCGGACAGTCGTGCTCACCGACTCTAGGGTGACTGTGCCGAGCTTCGAAGAGTCCTGGGTGGCGCCGTCTTACAGGACGGCCAAGCCGGGCGAAGCGGAGGCCCTTGATCTTCTTGCAGAAGTCCTAGGCGGAGGAATGCGCAGCCGGGCCTATCAAGAATTAGTGGTGAAACAAGGAATAGCCTCCTCGGCCGGCGCCCATTTCCAGGGAACATCGCTCGATCCATCCAGTTTCACAATTTACGGCTCGTCGCGAGGCAAGGGGAAGATCGAGGCCGTGAAAGACGCCATGGACGCCGAAGTTCGGAAAATCATACGAGCCGGCGTTTCGGATGTGGAACTTGCGAGGGCCAAAAATCGCCTTGTGCGCTCGATGATCTTCGCACGCGACAACCCCTCGACAATGGCCATCATCTACGGGGCTGCCGTTGCGACCGGCGGTACTGTCAAGGACGTGCAGGAATGGCAGGAGAGAGTGCGCGCGGTAACGACGACGCAGGTGCAGGCAGTTGCCGAAAAATATCTTAACTCAGATCGATCAGTGGCGGGATACCTGCTGCCGCGCGAGAACACCTCTTCAGGAGATTAAAGAGTCGATGGTGACATTCAACGGACTACCGCTCGGAGCAGTCAAGCCGCTATTGTTCGTGCTTGTATTGCTAGGCATTGCTGCGGCGACGCCTGCGCGTGCGGCCATGGTCATCCAGGAGGTCAGGACAGCGAGTGGAATCAAAGCGTGGCTCGTGGAAGATTACACAGTTCCGATTGTCACCATCCGTTTCGCGTTCCGAGGAGGTGGCAGCACCCAAGACCCTCCTGGCAAGGAAGGCCTCGTCAATCTCATGACCGGGTTGTTCGACGAGGGGGCCGGCGACCTTGACAGCGATACATTTCAGGAACGGCTTGACGACGCTGGCGCTGAGATGCGATTCAGCGCCAGCCGCGATACAGTCTATGGCTCCATGCGTGCGCTTGTCGAAAAAAAGGATAGTGCGTTCGATCTTCTTCGACTAGCCATCGAACAGCCGCGCTTCGATCAAGTGCCCGTAGATCGCATCCGCGCTCAGATCGTCTCCGGTATCTTGGCGGAAGCCAAAGATCCAGACATGGCGGCACAGGTCGCATGGGCAAAGGCGATCTACGGTGATCATCCCTATTCGAAGCGGGAAGAGGGCACCGAGCAATCCTTGGCCGCTGTCCAGATCTCAGATCTGAAGGCATTTCATAAGCGGCTTTTCGCCCGCGGTAACCTTGTCATCGCCGTGGCGGGAGCAATCGATGCAGGCGCACTCAAGCGCGATCTGGATCAAATATTCGGCGAGTTGCCGGCCGAACCGCACCTAACGCCAGTTATCGAAACCGAACCAAAGCTGGGGCAGGAAATTCGCATTGCCTTTGACTTGCCTCAGGTCCAGCTACGCCTAGCCTACCCGGGGATCAGCCGCCAGGATCCGCAGTTCTTCGCGGCCTATCTTATGAACCAAACCTTGGGGGGTGGGGCGTTCACGTCCAGGCTCTGGAACGAAGTGCGCGAGAAGCGAGGGTTCGCCTACGGTATCGGATCTACTCTCGTGACAAATGCCCATTCCGCGGCGCTCGCAATCGACACCAGGACCCGCCCGGATCGGGCGGCAGAAACGCTTTCCCTCATTCAAGCCGAAGTGAGCCAGATGGCAAAGGACGGGGTCAGCGAAAACGAACTCGAAACTGCAAAGAAAAATACGATCGGCAGTTTTGCGATTAACAACCTCAACTCATCGAGAGCAATTACCGCCACTCTGGTCGAGATCCAGTTGGAAGATCTCGGAATCGACTATATTGAGCGGCGGGAACAGCTGATCCAGGCAGTAACCCGTGACGACGTCCGCTCCGCCGCGAGGCGGCTTCTCTCCGCCGACCCCGCCGTCATGATCGTCGGACCGCCGCTCGAAGGGCGCAAAAAATGATGGTCTAAGATCGAGATAGATGCTGCCGGGGCGCATCCGGCAGCAGAGGCACTTCATTGACTGGCCAAGGTCATCCTATGGTCGAACTACCGGGAACAACCAATTGTGTTCCCATTGATGACGGCAATATTCGGATTGTTGACGAAGACAAGATTAGCCATACCGGCCGCGGCCACCCTTGAAGCTGCGTTGTTATTGCCGTTTGAAATTGCGCCTCTTGCAATGCTCCAGTGACCGGCTGGGTTGTTGTCGAAATCGATCTGCCAGGGAAAGGCGCGGGGTTGATCGACGGTGAAGGCACCGACCGCCACACCCGCATTTCCGATGAGAGAGTGGTGACCTGATGCCGGCGGTGGGACGATGTTGCCTAGATCGATCTTGACGATGCACTGGAAGGTAGACAGTGCGGCTCTTGCGGCCGCGTCATCTGCATTATGGAAGAAAGACAAGTTTGGAGTAGCGCCACTCACTCCAAAATTCTTTTCGTCCCAGATTACATGGCGGAGCGGATTGGCCACCACTCCGCGATAGACGGAATAGGCGCTGGCGGGACTTCCTACAGCGAGGACTGCCAGAATTGCAAACATGATTGCGATGACGTCGCGGCGTTGATTGTTGCTGTTCATAACGGTTCCTTTCACGATAATTGGCAAACGCTCCGCTTTTAACGAAGACGCAAGACCGGTGCGTTCTGCCGGATCGGTAGGCGTTGTAGCGGAGCCCCGCCCTTCGCCTTTTGAGCTGTTGTGAGAGACAAATGCTGGTCGCCTCCAGAACTGGTGGGCCCGGGTCGATGTGGCTGGTGTGAGGGAAGGGGTGCTCTCAACCCGTTGCGGTTCGAGGGCCGTGCTCCAGGCCGGAGTTGCGGCCGACCCGGGGTGACGGCGGCTTATCTGCCGCCGTCGGTCCATGATCACGAAATCCTGATCAGATTTTCGATGTCGAGCACCGCCGTGCGGGACGTGAGCGCGCCACCATAGGTGACCTCGACAGCGTTGGTCACATCTTGGATGTCCATCACATCGCCCGTCTCATAATTACCGAACACAATCCAGTAATTCGGGTGTGGGGTAAAGACGGCCGTCATGTTTGGAGCCGCCTGGACGGCAAAGGTACCCGAGCCCGACATCCCGATACCGACGGACGTTTTGTCGGGCTCCACATTGGACAACTGCTGGATGGTGAGCGAACCGAGAGCGCCGCCGCCGCTTTGCTTGCCAAAGGTTGTCGCACTATACTGATCCTTTGTCAGTTGGATCAGGTTCTGGCGATCCGGATCGGCAGGCACGGTCTGCGTAGCGGAAAAATTGATGCCAGGCTGCAGCAGGCCGGTCTCCGACCAGACGAAGCTGTAGTCGATGCCCCATGTAAACGCTACTCGACTTCCTGGTGCGGTCGCACGGGCGAACCAGGCGAGCGAAAACACGTCGCCAGGAATCGTACTCGGCGGGGCTTTCTGGAACACTGCGAAGCTTCCATGAAGCTGCGAGTTATTGATGCAGGTCAGGGAATATTTCGTCATCTTTACTTCCTTTCGTGTGAGTACTGCCCGGTTCTAAGAGTGTGACCGGCACCGCCGGGGCTGGAACGGTGCCGGTCTATTTCTCGCCGCGAGTGAAGGAAAAGCGGCGAGGGCTACCCGGCTCTCGACGTGTGGCCGGGAAGGTCGGTCGGTGTCAGGCGCTTTGAACGATAAGTCACCGGCCCACTGTGATTTGCGTGCTGGTCGCAGGATTGCTGCTTTGCGAACCCTTCATAAAACATACGTTCATTGCGCGGCTCATGTCCGATTGATCGGACTTTTTGAACTGAAGGGCCTGCCAACAATCACAGCAGCCGTCGGCGACTGGTTAGGCTCAAGGCTGAGCGAGCCAAAGGCTTTCTGGATCAGCTAGGGATCGGCGCAGGTCGGCGGTCGGGCCGATGAAACCGTACGTCGAGGTTCCCTTTTTCCGGAGAATTGAGACGGTGCCGTTGCTCAAGGCACTTCACGCCGTCGCCCAGCGAAAGCTTGGTTTTCCCCGAAGCGGCAGGCGCCTTGCCACCAAAAGCCAGCAGGGTCAGCGCCCCGCTTCCGCTTGTACGTGCTCGGGCCGGATACGAGGGTCATGATGATCTGCGTCCATCTTCGTGCGGCGCTTTTTAATTTCGGCGGAAAGACGCTGAAATACTGTGTGTCGGGCGCGTTGGTGATTGCCGTCCGTTCAAACATTGATCCGCTTCCTTTCAGAAGGCCGTCGCTCGGCTGTCCTTTTGAGTGAGATGATCCTATGTGGTCCACCCGGGGGGTGTCAGTGGGCTAGCGTTCCAGAAACTTGGACCGGCGTCCCGAAGTTCGCAGCCGGACGTCAGCTGCTGCCCAGTCCGGTCAGCCAAGGTGCGAAAGAGGCGCAACCCGGCGGCGGCAACAATGTGCCGAGCCCTGGTCCCTCGCCCATCCGGGCGGCAGTCCGGGCAGCTCTCGGAGAAAGTCCAAAGGTTCGGCGAAACAGACGGCTAAAATGGGCCTCGTCTGCGAAGCCCATTTCATAGGCAATGTCGGCGATGCGGCGCTCAGCATGGCGCGGATCGCAAAGAACGAGTAGGCAGCGTCTGAGACGGCGGCGACGGATATAGGTCTTAACACCGCCCTCTGTCCCGAATTGGCGATAGAGTTGGCTGCGGGAAATGCCCAGGTCCCGGGTCAACCCGGTTGGACTCAAGTCACGACGATGCAAGTTTTCCTCGATGTGACGGCGTAGTCGGCGCCCAAGCTTGCCCCTTGCTTCCCTTGACGTAACCGCAGACACCGGTCCCAGCGACGATGCGATGAGATCAGGTACGGAGGCTCCGAGAGCGAGCAACTCGCCGGCGGACAGGCTGCGTGCGGCCTCGCACAACGCTTCCAGAAAACTGCGCAGAATTATCCCCATCGCGGCGTTCTTGGTAAGAATCCGGCCAGGAATCGGCTGCACCGGCGCAACCGCCGATGGAAGCGAGGTGCGCGGAAGGATCAGGTGCATCGTCTCTGCCGCCTTCATGGCAAAAGCCATTGGCGCCGAGAGATCCAGCACGGCCACGTCGCCCGGACATAGCCTGCGGGCGGCAGGGGGGGCCAGCGTGACAACGCCACGCAGCAGGCAGGAAATGACAATGTGGTCTATGTCATCACGTGCAAGGCGCGCCGGCATCCGCCGATATCGGCCGCCGTCGACAACGCTGCGGCAAAGCAGAAACGTGCCGAAGTGATGGACTATGAGATTGGCCTCGAACGCGCCGGATGGTGATGTATCGGGCAGGAAACTGTCGAACAGTACAATGAGAAGAGAACGCCAGGCCTCAAACGGAAAGCGACTACCCGCCGTGGTAAAATGGAAGCTCGGGACCGTACTTTCTCCGCTCGTCGCAGAGGTGAGTTCGTCCGATGTATGCACAAGTGCCTCCCCAAATGGAAGAGACATAGTTGCAGCTAACGGTTTGATTTTGCAAACAAATAAGTGTATTTAATTCATAATTTTTTAAACAATGCTTTGGTTGGCACGTTGATCTGCAGGACTTTGCGCCGCAGACCGTCGCCCACAAGACGGTGACAAACCGTTATGGAAATACGTCTCCGCTGCTGCTCCTACAAACTTTGTTAAATGCAGAGCCTTCCCGCAACTTCGATAGGAGGCGACATATGGAGAAGCTCGGCATTGGCATGGCGCTTTGTTGCGACACTAATCGATTCAGCGGACAAGGTGGTCGAATGAGGGGTGAACGCAATGCCCGTGATAGGCCCTATAGTGCAAGCCTTTTAAGACTAGCCTTCATGCTGCACATACTCAAATCGTACTCGGAATAGTTGCTCCTCTCCTGGGGCGAGGTTGATATTATAGTCTCGCTCGTCAAATGGAATGCGTCTGCCCTCTATGTCACCGTGACCTGTACAGGGTTCCAACGCGAGAAAGTCTTGCTGTGGCAGAGACCATACAACCCAGTGACGTGCACTTGGCGCCTCAATTCTAATGGAGGCCTCTTCCCCAACCAGCGACAGCCATCTACTGTTTGCATTCAAAAAACAGAGGGCTTCATTTTGGAAAAGGCTTTCATTTAGATGAAGATATCGCCCGCTGAGTGAAATCTTCCGTTGAATGCTTCGAATTAGACCTTCGGAAGATATGCATGGGACGAGAGGAGATTCCAATTTCTCGAATTCCAGCCGCCAGGTATCTTTGCGGGCAGACAGTAACGGCCATCTAAATCCTGGATGTATTCCGATTGCATAGGGCAGGAATTCACTATGGGAGCTGTTTTTTACGGAAATATCGGTGTTCAGTGCTCTGTCTAAAATTTTATAAGTAATTCTGAAAATAAAAGAAAATGGAAACATTGTTTTCGTGAATTCGTCGTCAGTTGTTTCTAACGTCACCTCGCTCTCTGAGATGGAAACCACGTCAAATTCCTGCATGCTAATAAAGCCGTGAACGGGCATTGGATAATATTGCCCTTTAATTTTGACAAGCGAAGCGTCACTCCATCCGCATGAAGGAAACATCAGCGGACAAGCTTGGTTCCAACCTGGAGGGCGCCGCGACCAAAGGAGGTCGTTTGCACCGACCTGCCACCCAATTAGCTCTGCTCCTTTTCGGTTGACAACTGCCTGTGCAATACCGGAACGAATAACGACAGCATCATTCATGAATGTTGTTACCTTAGAACCTTCGGAATCGGCAACCGCGCAATCCTTGCCTTCCACAATCGTCGCACGGCTGAATTAAGAAGAAAGAAGCAGTGACGTTTCACGCGTTCTGCAATGTGTGTCAGTGCTATTTGAAAAGTGCGGCGCCTCAGCCGCATCTGGTCAGCATTGCACATCCGCGCGCCGGCAGATCCACGGGGTCGGGTGACTCAACTAGCGGTGGGAGGCATTCGAAGCTTGGCAAGCTGCGTCGATCCCGGGTTGGGTGGAAAACGGAATGAGGTTTATGCAAGGAGGTTCTCCGCGAACAAAGCAGGCAGGGTCGTCGTAAGTCGTGGGGTGAGATCATACCCGTTTGACACGGTTATGAAGTGCCGTGTCCAGCACCGTCTGAACTGCCGTGAGGACTTCCTCATCGACCCTCCGAAGACGGTAGACATTCAAATCAATGATGCGGCACGCGTCGGCCAAAGCAGGCTTATCCGCGTCCTGTGCTGTCATTGAATTAATCTGCCTCTCGATCAAAACTTGAATGACTTGCGACCAGTGCGGCTGAGATAGCCGGCTACCTGAGCTGGCTTTGGTGGCCGGAGGTAGCCAATCCTTTTCGGCCGTCGTTGAAATCTATGCGTCAGGCCCCACGAGCGCGCAGCGTGGAGGGTAGAGGAGATTCCTGCGTCCAGCATATACGGCGCGATTTGTCCGCAGCCCGATGCGACGTCGAGTGGCGTCCCATGATCCATGCATTCTATCAGGTAAAGCTCGATTGCGTCCCTGCCAAATTGATCTCGCCAGGCCAGCCGTTTGTGCCCGTCGACGATTTTCACGGACGAGGGATTGAGCGGGACGTCATGAACGCGGCTCCACTGAGTTATGATCGCACTGGCGTTCGCTTGTGCGACCGTCCCGTCACTTGTGCCGTGCCACACCGAAATCGTCGGCCAGGGACCTATATGAGGCGAGGCTTCGGCCAGCCGTTCTTGCAGGCATTCCTCATTGGGGATGCCATGACCACGCATGCGATCGAAGGCTGCCGGTACCGATGTAGCAACGGCATAGGGAAGGCCAGCGATGATTGCGCCGCCGGCGAAGGTCTCGGGATAGGCACAAAGTGCGGCGTTCGCCATCGCACCGCCCGCGGACAGTCCAGTGATATAAATTCGGCCTCGGTCGATGCCATGTTCGGCGGTCATGGTCTCCACCATCTGCCATATGGAGTGCACCTCTCCCTGACCTCGGCGAATATCGCTCAGGTTAAACCAATTGAAACATAACCTGGGGTTGTTCGTATGGACTTGTTCGGGGTAAAGCACGGCGAATCCGAAATCCTCCGCGACTTTCAACCACCCGGCTGCTTGATCATAGCTCGCAGCATTCTGCGTACATCCATGAAGAACCACCACCAACGCCGGTGCCTTCGTCAGCCCTTCGGGAACATGGTACCATGCTTGCAAAGCTCCAGGGTTTGAACCGAAGCGTTGCAGCCGGGATAGCGTTGCCGTTGTCGGAGCGGCGCTTCCTTTATGAGATCTGGCAAGTCGTTTAAATCCGTCTGAAAGGAATCGCATATCGCCTCCTTATCGTCGCCGGAGGCGATCTGGATATATAGCAGAATGCTCTTCGTGCTGCATTGCACAATACGCTAATTCGGCTGCTTTGTCCTACTAATATGGCGTATTTGCTTAAACTCAGCGGAATGGACGACCACTTCGACAACGCTTTGTGAGTAGATTTTCTCCTTAACCTCTCAGGGCTGCGTGCCCACACTACCTATCGGGCGAGGAATCGGCGGCTCACCCATCAAGCCTGCGCGTTCGTCCAAATAACCGCAGCAGAAATTGACAGACACGGCGCCCTCGACGAGGTCCTATGAATATTGACCCTGTAAAGCTTCAGAGTTGTTTGCCACGATTTCGCATATCCTTCCTGCGCAGGAACCATCGTACGCTTCCGCGCCGTTCCTCTGGCACGATTTTTGCGTTGAATGATCCGCCCTGGTCCGTGTTTAACGGCCACAACGGAAAACTGGAGACTGCTTTGAAGGATGTTTCGAAACACGCGCAGACGGCACTTGCCGTGCTGAGGATCGTTACCGCGCTACTATTCATCGAACATGGCACCATGAAGCTATTTAGCTTCCCTTCAGGCGGCGTAGCCGGAACAGGAGGTTTAGGTGGTTTGTCACCCTTCATGTTGACGGCGGGTCTTCTGGAGGTGATCGGCGGCCTGGCTATTCTTGTTGGCGTCCTGACGAGACCGGTAGCCCTTCTTTTGTCAGGTCAAATGGCCGTTGCCTATTGGATGATACATTTTCCGGGCAACAGCATCTTTCCCGTGCTTAACGGCGGCGATGCCGCGATCCTGTTTTGCTTCGTGTTCCTCTACCTGGTCTTGGCCGGTCCGGGAGCGTGGAGCCTTGATGCCAAGTTCAAACGGATATGAGTGGGGCTTCGCAGCGGCGGCGAGATCTCAACGGGATCCGACAATAAGTTCGAATGAGTGGGCACAAAGCGACTCCAGATTGCGTGGGATGACAGGTGAATCCTTTATCCCTGCGCGGAGATGCCCCATCATCGATGGCTTCCCGGAACATTGTCTCGCGCGCGCTCGGAAGTTTTAGCACGAGCGCCTGGTTTTGCGATTTCGGCAGGTCTCAAGCGTGCCACGCCGTGTAAGGAGACTCAAAATCACGCAGTAGGGAAAGCGAAAGGCGGCTTTACGCAAAGATCCTCGCCCTGCCCAATGCGCTTAGAAGCTTGTGCATCGTGAACTCCTGCCGACAGCGTAGGATGGGATTGACATGGCGCGTCTGATCGAAAGCCTCACTTTCCATGCGATCCTTACCAATTACGCTTTTGACGCCAACCAGATCATTGATGCAATGGACGAACGCGATGTGCGGATCGGCATCTCGCAGCGCCGCATTCTGATCCCGCTTACCGGAAACGCCTTGGTGCACAGAGCTTGCCCCTATTTTCGCAAATGTCTGGCAGCCACCGCCCTTTGTCGCATTTGTCGAGATCGCGACGAGTGGTTCAGCCCTCTGTCCTGCAGGCACCCGTTTAAGCCACAGGACCGCAAGCAGGAACGCGCTTTGATGGGTACTCAAAGTTGGCATGGAGCTTGCCTATCCTCGTTGGCAACTAGAAGCAACGACCATGTGTTGCGGGTCATGAAATGAGTAGAACGGCGGGCGAATGCCAGACATTTTTCAAATCCGCATCCCACGAACTAGCCATGCATGGCCGGCGGGCGGCAGTGCAAACCCAAACTTCACGAAGATCGTCGCGGTTGCTGTCGACATCGTCAGTCACACCGAAGTCAAGATGGAGAAAAAACGCAATGACCAAGGTTCCAGAAAGATCCTTTGAAACAATCGAAAATTTAGCATCGTCGCCTCTCAAAGTGGCCGATCAGATCGGGGCCGCCGTAGAAACGGGGAACAAGCAGTTGACGGAGGTCTTTTTGAAATTTGCCTCGAGCACTGAAGAGACCCAGAAAATACTCACCCCGATCTTCGAAACTACGAAACAGGTCGGGTACGAATTGTCACGAAAGGCGATCGCGGCGTTGCAGGCCAATACCGAGGCCGGCTTCTCGCATTTACAAGCGCTACTGAGCGCAGCTTCGCCATCGCAGGTCTTCGAACTGCAGTCGAGCTTCCTGCACAAGCGCGTAGATGCAAGTATTGAGAACGCGAAGGAATTCGGCGCGCTGGTTACCAAGGCGGCGGCGCAGATTTCAAAGCCGATCAGGGATGCATCTGACAAAGTTTTGACGGACCTCCAGGCCCGATAGAGCCAATCCGCACTAAAACAGAGCCTTTGGGAGCTGTCGGGGGTATACCGTGCTCAGCCAGGTCTATTGAGATCGGCGACGATCAATCGACGGATCGTCATCTAAGCTTCTTCTGACGCGCTTAAAGGATGACTCAAATTACCTTGACGGATTGCGGTCGACGGCGATCACACGAAAGCCAGTCTGGTGATCGCACTCTATATCGGGATATCGGCATAGGCGGTCCCTCTTAGAGGCTATGATCGTAGAAACGGTGAGCTAACGGCGGGTGTTGCGAGTGAGCCCGTCTTGCCAGTGTAACGCCGAGCCACCAAGGCAACCAAAGGATCCAGGAACTTCTGGTGGAAGTCAGAACAGGATCCAAGTTTTCAGCGGTGGCGAGATGAATGTGAGCGCGAGCTGCTGTGAAAGCTGACGACGGATGGCGAGCAGCATGCCAAATCCGCGAAGTGGGGGCTGTCCATGTGGGAGTTTCAGAAAACAAGCACGCACATTGCCCGCAGCGATCCTGCATTATCGCAGATGGGATCGCCGGTATGAAAGCTGAGGTTTTGTACATTCGAAAATGGAGAGACAATGGTAGCCACAACTATGAAATCCTGGCGGTGGGGGACATATGGTTGCCTGACCTTGGATTGAGAGTGAGCGGTGTCCATTTGGTTAAGCATGCAGAAGGGATCCTAGGGGTCTACGCGCCAAGTGCTAAGGTCGAAAGTCGCTATACCGTTTGGTGGCCGGTGAACTCGGCTATTGAGAGGGCTGCGCTTGCCGCACTGCTTCCTGCCTATGAGGAAATGTCAGCACCCGATGTAGTCGACTGCATCTAGGGTGCGGATATTGTTTCACAAGGAAATCGTCAGCTCGACGGGATTAAAGATATCCTGAATGCACTTGACCGCGTTGCCCGATTTGACGCGCGAGGAGTGCCGTGATTTGCTGGAGCAGATTGCCGATTAGACGACCCGCATCAATCCCCGCTCGGAAGATCGAGGCGCTGGTAGCGGAAGGCGGATATGGCGCGACGCGTGCGGACCATCCCCGGGGATTGGCCGCGTGTTGACCGCTTTCGGCGTCGAAGCCTTTGCCCCCCGATGGGGAGCTGTCGGAACGGCCGCAATTTGCCGCCAGACCTGAGTCAGTTGTTGTCCGGCGCAAGAGCGCGGCAAAGGATCTCCGACGCATCGCAAACCCGCTACGATAGCCGACATCTTCCTATCGCGTCTCTGTCCCGCCGTGGCGATATTATTGTCAACCCAATTAAGTCTCGATCCTTAGATTGTGCTCACGGCGGTTCGAGGCAAGTGCCAGACCCAGGGCAGCGTATTTATAGATTGAATCTATAAAATAAGTGTGCATTGTTTCAGCCACTGTTAGCTGAAAGGAGTCAGGTTTATTGAAACCAATGCAGTCCTCACAAGAACCCTTACCTTCCTTGACTACCGTGAGCCGCGTGGCCATTGTCGGAGGCGGGTTCAGTGGGGCGACCATAAGTCGCTTGCTCGCACTCTCAGGCCTGTTCGAGCCTGAGGAGATCGTGGTCTTCGAGCCAAGGTCACGCCTTGGTGCCGGCGTCGCTTACGACACAAATGATCCAGCACTTCGCTTAAACGTTGCGACCCACCGGATGCGGGCAATACCCGGAGACCCGCAGAGGTTCGCCCGCTGGTTTAGTGAAACCGGCCGGTCTGGGAGAGATCCGGAGGCTGGAACAGAGGGAGCAATCTATGCACGGAGATGTGACTTTGCGGACTTCATGGACAATGAGATGCGGCCGCTTCTCGAAAACCGCCGCATCTTACATGTGTGCGAGCGTGTCGAGCGCATTCGTCGTCAGAATGGCAGCTGGCGCATCGAAGGAAATGCCGGGACGATCCTTCACACCGACATCGTCGTTGTTGCTACCGGTCATCCGCCACCAAGGACGCCAGTACAATTTCCTTCTGCCCTGCAATTTCATCCACGTTTTGTGTCTAACCCCTCTACCTCGGGCGCTTTTCAACGGATTCAGCAGAGGGACAATATATGGATCATCGGTGCCGGATTGACCGCGCTTGACGTGCTTGCAACCTTGCGCGCTCGCGGTCATAGTGGGGAGATCACTTTGTTGTCGCGTTCAGGACTTCTGCCGCGACCCCAAGCGACCGGCAGCTTCACGGTAGAGGATGACCTGCTAAAACGCTTTCCCAAGACGGCACTTTGCCTCCTGCGACGGGTGCGATTAGCTGTCAACGAGGCAACGGAAAAAGGATTGCCGTGGCAGATCGTTTTCGATGCTCTACGGCATCAGGGGCAGGCAATATGGCAAGCGCTGCCATCCGAGGAGCAAAGGTGTTTTTTGCGCCATCTTCGTAGAATGTACGACATCCACCGGTTCCGGATGCCACCTCAAATCAAGGAACTCGTAGAGCGCGAGACTGCAGCTGGTCGCCTCCACATTCGTGCGGGAAGAATCGTTTCCGCCGTATGCGGCAGCCAAGACATTTTACTCGACGTCGCACCTGCGCCGCACGGCAATTTAGAGAAAGATCGCGCACAGTGGCTGATCCTCGCAACCGGCCCCGATCATGAGAATGTAATCGGCAGCCAAGCCTGTTTGTTGGACCTCGAGCGCGCCGCTTTGATCACAAAGGATCTGCATGGTCTTGGCATCAAATGTGATCGCGAGAATCGCGCCATGGCATGGGACGGGACACCCGTCGAGGACCTATTCATTGCCGGCCCGTTGGCCCGGGGGACGTTCGGTGAACTTACCTCGGTGCCCGAAATTGTCGATCAAGCGGAAAGGATCGTCGGGCGAGTAAGGCAGATTTCCTCCACAGTGACGCAAAGGACGCCAATTCAATCGACGCTAAGCAATTGAAGTCTCTCTCGCCGTATCAAAACCGTTCTAGTGCCGCCGGCACGCAGCGCAACGCCAGGCTACATTTGTGGCGCGAAGGCTGGACGATCCGCAGCGATCACCAAACGGCGCGATGAGCAACCACGGTTTAACCGGCTGATCGGGTGGCAAGATCGTATCGGGGCTGGTAAGGCGAACCGCTTGGGATTAGATTCATGCTGCATAACGCACTCGCTCATCCCGATAAACGGCGCGCTTGAGGGCTTCATAGCCAATGCACCTGCTTGCAGACTTACCTCAAACCTCCTCACCAACGCGGCGCCCGGCGTCCATGGCACGCTAAATGCATCGCACATCTTTTTTCCAAGGTGAGGGAAGGAGATGCCATACCGAAAGATTAAATCAACCCAAGCAGTGATGGCCGCTTACAATAAGCTGAAGGACAGCAACGGTCATGTGAACAGTTGGGACATGTTACCTGAATTTCTGGGTGCAAACACCGACTTATCAAAGGCTGATTTCGCTCGTGCCCTAGAGAGGCTCGTGAATGACAAGGTGCTGCAGCGGCAGGGCACGAGCGTTACTCGTTATGGATAGAAGGCACGAATGGGCGCGCCCAAACGCTAATTGGCGCCGCTTGCAAGCACCCCTATCAGAAACCGTTGAGATCAATCTGCAGGCTCGCAACAAATTTACGCCAGCTGGCTGACACGGTAAGCGGCGGCAGGTCTGCAGCAGGCCTACCAGTGATCGAGGATTACTTTCGTCCGTTCCTTGATTGGGAGAGCCATCGGTGCAGACTGAGCTGATGGTCGCTCTGTCTGGCCACAACAGCGGCATCGCTCACAGGGTATGGGGCAAACCTGCGGAAAGTTCACGAGTGATCGAAACCGCTGCGAAGCAGGTAGTCGCTCTTGGCAACCTACCTGCCCTGCTAGCTCGCATGCGCGGAGTGCGACTGATAACATTCCAAAAATGGTGGGCGCTTGACTAGCGACCGCTACCCGACCGTTTGCCCTGGTTGTAGTAGGTGTCGCGGGAGAAGCCGGACGAGCGAATGGGGCGTTCGGCTTTTCTTTTGTGTTACATGCACTCTTGATGTGCCATGGATTTGCTCCGGACGATTGGCCATAGCGAAAGACCATCCGACGTAAAAATACGAACGGTGATCAAGTCCAATAAAGACCGCAAAATATCCAATCTCCGAAAGTCGGTCCGTATTGCGCATCTTTAAGTATCCTGAGGCGCGCAGGTTAGACGTTGTTAAGTTTAACCATTTGAAGTCAGTAGTGACCCGAGTGTCTGCCAACGATACGCCTACACAAACAGCTGGCATCTGCCCCGTTGAGGACATCCGACCATCGCCTGCCGAATGATTCGAGCGGCATTTCCCCTAAAGCTCAGCCTGATAAGCGGGACATTTTTACTAAGGAGGAACTTGAAATAATGTCTAGAAGCATTTTCTCACGCATCAGTACCAAGCTCGCGCTCATGTCCGGGACAGGCATCCTTCTTATGGTCCTCACGAGCTTGATCAGCTGGATCTTCGCTCAGGATGCCAACGAAGTGAACGCACGCGCATTCACTCAAATGACCATTTCCCGCGATCTTGTCGATGCAAAGGCATCCGTTCGAGGCATGCAGATCGGCGTGCGCGATCTCCGCCTGGCCCGCAAAATCGATGATGCGATCAAGGCAAAGGCCAATGTGCAGGAGCGCTACCGCTCCGTGCAAAAATATCTAGACGAAGCGATGGCGCAGATGTGGATCCCGGCCAACAGGGATCGCGTGCAGGCGGTTAAGCATCTCGCCGAGACCTATTCGGGTATGGCCGGCGATTTGGCGACGGCAATCGAAGCCAGATCGACCGGCGGCGCATCGACCAATGAGATCGATGCCAAGGAGGAAGAACTTCGCACGTCCCTGCTTGCCACTGCGGAAGCGATGACAAAGACGCTGGACGAAGGCGTCCAGGCCGCGAAGGACCTTGCGACCGAGGCCGTGAATGAGAGCCACCGGGTGCAGGCGTTTACGAGCACCATCAACATTGGCATGGCATTCACCATGGTGCTGCTGCTGATCGGATCCGCCCTGTTCGGCACTCGCTCGGTCGCCCGTCCGATCGGCCGGCTGACGGGCAGCATGAGCACTCTTGCCGACGGCAATTTTAAGACGGACGTCCCCTTCGCCACCCGCCAGGACGAGATTGGCGCAATGGCGCGCGCGGTCGAAGTGTTCAAACAGAACGGCATCAAGGTGCGGGATATGAATGCGCAGGAGGCCGCCTTACAGGCGAAAAGCGCCGATCTCCAGTCCAGCATCGGCGAAGTCGTCAGCGCAGCGGTTGCCGGCGACTTCACGAAGCGCATCAGCAAGGATTACGACAGTGGCGAACTCAACCATTTTGCCGCCCAGGTCAACGAGCTGGTGACCTCAGTCGACCGTGGCGTCGCCGAGACGCGCCGCGTAATCTCGGCTTTGGCGGAGGGCGACCTGACGGAAACCATGCGTGGCGACTTCCAGGGTGCCTTCGGCGAGCTGCAGCAGAACGTCAACGCCACGATGGCGAACCTCCGCTCTGTCCTGGGTGAGGTCCGTTCTGCAATCGACACGATCAATGGCGGCGCCGGTGAAATGCGCATGTCCTCGGGGGACCTATCGAAGCGCACCGAGCAGCAGGCTGCGTCACTTGAGGAAACCTCCGCGGCCTTGGAAGAAATCGCTGCGGCGGTGAAAAGCTCGACCGAACGAGCGCTCGAAGCTAGCCATATGGTCGACGAGGCGCGGACAAGCACTGAGCAGTCGAGTGTCGTCGTCAAGGAGGCCGTCTTGGCGATGGGCAAGATCGAGCAAGCCTCGGGCGAGATCGGGCAAATCATCAACGTCATCGACGAGATCGCCTTCCAGACGAACCTCTTGGCGCTCAACGCCGGTGTGGAGGCCGCACGTGCCGGTGACGCCGGCAAGGGCTTTGCCGTCGTCGCCCAGGAGGTTCGCGAGCTGGCGCAGCGTTCGGCCGGTGCGGCCAAGGATATCAAAGCTCTTATCTCGCGCTCGTACGAAGAGGTGAACTCCGGCGTGAAGCTAGTGACAGCAACCGGAGAAGCGCTGTCGCTTATTCAGGGCCACGTGCTCAATATCAACGAGCACGTGCATTCGATCGCCACTGCAGCGAAGGAGCAGTCGACGGGGCTTTCCGAGGTCTCGACCGCGGTCAACCAGATGGACCAGGTGACGCAGCAGAACGCCGCGATGGTGGAGGAATCGACGGCGGCGTCTAGCCGGCTGGCCGACGAGGCAGTGAACCTCGCTGAACTGGTCGCTCGCTTCCGGCTCGACGCGTCGGTATCGGCTCCGCGCGCTGTCAACGCCGAAAACAAACCAGTCGCCTCTCCTGCCCGGGCGCTCGGCCGCAAGCTTGCCGGTGCGTTGGGTAGCAAGGGAGCAACCACAGTTGCCATGGATACCTGGGAGGAATTCTGATCATTGCCTGCAGTATCAGCCACTCGGGCGTGTCCCAGAGGAGTGAAGCGTATACAGGGGCAAGATTTCATTCTTCAGATGCGCGGCAGCACGATCTAGCAATCGATTCGATCCCGCGATGAGCAGCGCACAGGATCGTACCGCTAGTTCCTAGGAGCGAAAGGATGTGTCTCCATACTAGAGGGAGAGACATCGCCGGTTTGTTCTCATGCTATGCGATCCTTCGCCACGAAGCTGAGCGCCATAAGGACAGGCTCGATCCCACTAGTGGTGATCCAGGAAGCCGGACATGGTTTCCGGCCATGGAAACTTGGATCGAGCGCCATATTGTGGAAACTGCATCCATTGTCATGCCTGGCTGTTCTCCCCGAGCAAGGACGACTCCATCGAAACACTGAGGCGCGTTTTGATAGCGCCATGAGCGGCGCGCTTGCTCAAAGGTCAAATGGCTTCGTGCGATGAAGAAGCCATGCGCGAAAGAGTCTGAAAAGGCTATTGAGGTCAATCAATTTTTCGTTAGAAGCTGAGAGGGGGCCAGTTGTTTGCCGTCACTGCAAGCGCGCGCGACAAAAAACAGTGAATTGGGTAGGGCAAGTTGACCGAAATTTTGACGCTTAAACTCGAGGCGACGGCACTCACAACCGGCGAAGTCTCCGAATGGCTTACTGGCGAAAAGCAGGACAATTTCTATCGGCCTCTCAGTACCGACAGCCGCGGTCTTTTCTCATTCGGTGTTCATGGCGCTGGCGAGATGGTGGGCTGGGTGGGGGCAAGCTCAACGGACCGCGCCTTTTCCGTCACGATCGAGAATGATGACTTCATGTTTTTCCTCGAGCATGGAACCTGCTACGATCTGGCAACAGGCGGCATAAGGCATGCTATCACGCCCTGCACGGGACTGCTGACGACGGCCGACCGCTATTCCGCGGTGAATATTCACGCAGGCTCTGTTGCGGAGGGATTTTGCGTCCGGAGGAGCGCGGTACACGCGGCCCTGACCAGCACCTTCGAACGTCTGCCGCCTGTCGATTTCGAATTCGTTCCCCGGCAGGACCTGACGGCGGGACCGGCGGCGCATCTTTTCAAGCTCATGCGGTTCTTCCGGGATGAGATCTGCGCGGATCAAAACCTTGTAGTCTCTCCCCTTGCCTTGACCAGCTTCCAGGAGATGTTCTGTCTGCTGATGGTGCAGAATCTGCCCCATACGCTTTCGAACACCGGATCGCGGGTGCAGACAATTGCCCCTCGCCAGCTTCGAAGAGCGCTGGAGTTTGCGAGAGCACATATCGCAATGCCGATCACGATCACGGACATGGCAGCGGCAGCGGGTGTCAGCGTGCGGGCGCTGCAGATCAATTTTCGACGATTTTTGAATGTCACCCCAATGGCTTACCTAAGGCAGCTCCGTCTTGATGGCGCACGCCAAGATTTGTTGACGGCGACGCCGTCTGCGACGGTCAGTGAAATCGCGCGCCGCTGGGGGTTTATACATCTGGGCCGTTTCTCTCAGGAATATCGTACGGCTTTTGGCGTCCTGCCAAAATACGATCTCGGGCGCAGCTATGAGAAAACTCGGCGTGCGGCGTCATAAAGCACAGGTATCATCCCTTGGAAGCTGCTTGGTCGGACCATTGCACTAAACGGCGATCACTTGCGGCATAGAAACCGTGGTGCTCGTCGGCGATCCGGGATACATCAATCTCGATACCGCCAAAGTCGCTGACAACGTCGCAGGCGTTGGTTCTACACGCGCAACGCACCTAGTCCATCCTTCCCTCACCTATCGCGAGGCTACGGAACTTGACTGCCTTTGACGAAGCCACATGGCTCGCCGTGCTGTTCCTCATTGTCGCGGCGCTCTATGCAGCGGTCGGCCAGGCCGGCGCGTCGGGATATCTGGCGGCTATGGGGCTCTTCGGGCTCGCACCGACGGTGATAAAGCCCACGGCACTCGCCTTGAACCTGCTTGTCGCCGCGATTGGGACCTTCCAGTTCTGTCGTTCGGGGCTGTTCTCCTGGCGCACCTTCTATCCGTTCGCCGTGCTCGGTTTTCCGTTCTCGCTGCTTGGGGGATCAGTGCAGTTGCCGATGCATGTCTATTATCCCCTCATCGGGATCATTCTGATCCTGTCGGGCGTACAGATGATTTGCTCGGCGATAACGAAAAAGATTGCAGTCGAAGCCGCCGATGCCCCTCCCTTGCTGCCCGCTCTGATGACGGGAGCGGTGATCGGCTTCCTCTCGGGAACGACAGGAACAGGCGGAGGCATCTTCCTCGCGCCGATCATCCTCGCAATGAACTGGGTTAACGCGCGGCGTACCGCCGCCGCTACCGCCGCATACAATCTGCTGAACTCGGCAGCAGCTCTCGCTGGTGCCTATGCCTCGATCAAGTCTATTCCCTCGGCACTTCCGCTGTGGCTACTCGCGGTAGGCATAGGTGGCGTCGCTGGCAGTCTTGTAGGTAGCTGGTACCTCTCCGCGCGCACCCTCAGGTTCATTCTCGCGGCCGTACTATTGGTATCCGGCACCAAGCTTCTATTGAGCTGAGAAAAACCGTTGTTTAAGGTACCGCAACAGGGCTTAGTGCGTTGCTTCCGGGCAAACAACGAAAGCAACAAACCAGACCAGTAGGAACATCATCAATTTAAGCGGCGCGGCAATCAACGAATCGTGCCAAAGGTTCGATTCCGTTCAAGAGCGGCACATCAAGCGATATTGGGAAGATCAGGGATATCGTGGTGGCCACATACCCACATATGTGCTAATATGGTTTTCTCTGTTCGGGAGCATGTTAGATGAGCCGATTGACAATCGACATAACA
Organism: Rhizobium sp. NXC24; assembly: GCF_002944315.1. NCBI lineage: Bacteria > Pseudomonadati > Pseudomonadota > Alphaproteobacteria > Hyphomicrobiales > Rhizobiaceae > Rhizobium > Rhizobium sp. NXC24. The sequence goes on along the minus strand of NZ_CP024313.1, from coordinate 393,693 downwards.
GACCAGCAACATCAAAGCCTAAAGGCGCTCGCCGCTTTGCAGGGCAAGACAATCAAGCAGTACGCGCTTGAGCGCCTCTTTCCCGGTGACACAGATGGAGAACGAGCCTGGGAGGAGTTGAAGACGTTGATGAACACGCGCATCAATGACGGGCTCGCCGGAAAATTGTCGACCAAAACCGTAGGTGAGATCCTCGACGAGGAGATTGCCGAGGGTCGTGCTTGAGGGCCTACATTCTTACCGCAGAGGCGGAATCGGATCTACGTTCGGTAGTCCGCTATACACGTGCGCAATAGGGTACCGCTCAGGTACGCCGTTACGTCTCAGATTTGGAGCGAGGTATCGCAAACCTGACCGAGGGCAAAGGTCTTTTCAAGGATATGAGCGCGCTTCATCCGGCGTTACGAATGGCGCGGTGCGAACATCACTACGTCTTTTGTCTGCTTCGCGAGGATGCGCCCGCCTTGATTTTTCATGAACGAATGGATCTCATGCAGCGCTTGGCTGGCCATCTGAACGAATGATCTTTGGACGAAGGCGAGAGATTGCGCATGATCAATCGATCATTATTGTTGCGTAGTTAAAAGCGGGATCGCCAGTTCTGATCCTTCAAGGCGAAAAGCTCACGACAGAACGCGCTTTGTGACGCATGCCGCGACGTCGGCGACGCTCAGGCCATGATGAATTAGGTCCTCGCCGACCTGCACCCGCCATCGGGTGGCGTAACCAATCGGAGACTGCCCGATCGCGGCATGGAAGGCTTCGGCAAGGACGTGCGCGACATGCTGGCGACTTCGGCAAGCGCTTGTACGGTCCAGCTTCGCCCAGGTTCTGGGTGAATGCGGTTAAACGCCGCGCTGAGGCGCGGATTGGTTAGCGCGCCGATCCAGCCGCTCCTGGGCGCCGCTCGTCCCCGCGCGAACATGACTCTGGGATTCCCTAATTCTCATGAACTGGAAGACGGAGCAGCTATGGCGACGCCCTTCGCAGGAATCTTGCAATATCTCTTGAAAATCGGTGAATTGCTGCGACTTCATGCAAGAAGTCGCCGGAAGCTGCAACGAAGGAGCGATATTTTCCCTGTTTAGCCAAGTCATATAATTATTGCCCACACCGGAACCTTAGAATGTCGATGCGCGGCGATTTAAAGTATCGCGACCCGGGGCATCGAATATGCGAAGACGACTGATCTTGAATTTGGATCCTCTCATGGCCCCTCTTTCCGCCCACGCAGATGCCACCGCGCTTTCGGAGCTGATTTCGAGTAGGCAGGTCACATGTGAAGAGATCATGCGGGAGCATCTCGATCGTATCGCGAGGCTCAATCCTACCGTCAATGCAATTGTGTCCCTGCAGCCCGAAGATGAACTCCTAGCGCAAGCGCGCAACGCCGATATGGCGCTGTCACGTGGCGATCGACGCGGCTGGATGCATGGGCTCCCGATTGCGATCAAGGACCTATCCGCTACCGCCGGGATCCGCACGACGTATGGGTCGACCCTGCAAGCAACTAACGTGCCGGCCGAAGATGGCCTCATGGTAAAAAGGATTCGCGAAGCTGGTGCGATCATCATAGGTAAAACCAACACGCCTGAATTTGGTCTTGGCTCTCACACCTATAATCCGATTTTCGGCGTTACTCGCAACGCCTACGATCCGAATCTCAGTGCTGGAGGCTCTTCTGGCGGCGCGGCCGTCGCGCTCGCCCTGGACATGGTTCCCATCGCCGATGGTAGCGACATGATGGGGAGCCTGCGCAACCCGGCTGGCTGGAATAATGTTTTTGGCTTCCGCCCCTCGTTCGGACGTGTCCCGAGCGCGCCAAGTCCGGATGTCTTCCTGCATCAACTATCGACCAACGGACCGATGGCAAAGACTGCGCGTGATCTGGCGCGCTTCCTGGATGTCATTGCCGGCTACGCGCCAGAGGCTCCTCTGTCCCTGGAGGCCGAACCAGCGAGCTTTGCCGAAGGCTTGGACCGTGACGTCAAGGACTTGCGGATCGGTTGGATTGGGTCGTGGGGTGGTTACTACCCGACGGAGTGTGGCGTGCTGGAATTGACGCGAGCGGGGCTTGCAGCTCTCGCCGATCAGGGAGCAATGGTCGAGGACCTGACGCCCGAGTTCGAAGCCAACCGTCTGTGGGACGCCTGGCTGGTGCTCCGGCAATGGGCCGTTTCACAACGGCTGCAGCCACTGCTTGTCCGTGACGGATCAATCGAGCTTTTGAAACCCGAAGCTCGCTGGGAACTGGAGCAGGGCCTGCGGCTGAGCGCCGGTGACGTACACAGGGCAAGTGTGACTAGAAGCGATTGGGTGCGGTACCTCCAAAAGCTGTTCTCGCAGTTTGACGTCCTCGCCCTCCCGACAGCACAAATCTTCGCGTTTCCTGCTGAAATCACATGGCCCCGTTCTATAAACGATCATCAGATGGACACCTATCATCGATGGATGGAAATTGTCGTCCCCGGCAGTCTGTCCGGCCATCCCGTTGCCGCGGTTCCTGCAGGCTTCGATGAACGCGGTCGAGCAATAGGTATCCAACTGCTTGGACGAGCGAGGGCCGACCGCGAACTTCTGCAAATCGTCTCGTGCTTCGAACGCAATGCACCATGGATCCGTCAAGCGCCTGCGCGTTCGTCGCTCACCTCATCGTAAGGCGGAAGATAGCCAGTGCCCCAATGTCGTCGAAATCAGGTGTTAAGCCGATAATTAGTTGTCGATCGGAAGGGCGAAGCTCGCCTTGACCCTATCCATGACCACGAGCGTCTTAAACCCCTTGATGTCGTGGTTCTCGTAGAAGAAGCGCCGGGTGAATTGCTCATAGCCCTCCATATCCTTGGCGGTCACAACGAGAATAAAATCCGCATCGCCCGTCACGTAGTAGCCGATCATCACTTCACGCGTACTGCGGATTGCAGCCTTGAATCGGTCGACGATATCTGCGCGCTCCCGTTCGAGCGAAACCAGAACAATCATGGTGACGGACCGGCCGACCGCCTTGGGTGAGACGATCGAAACGTCTGCTTCGATAACACCTTCAGCCCGCAACCGCTTCAAACGGCGCTGGCAAGCCGTGGGCGACAGGTTTACCAACTCAGAAAGTTCTTCGGATGTCTGGCGATTGTTCTTTTGAACGGCATCCAGTAAGGCCGCATCTGCGCGGTCGAGTTCAATCATGATGACATCCTGCGCGAAGAGTTCCAATATTGCAGGAATCCTGCGTACAGCGCACGAATGTCGCTGTCAAACGGCTCGTTCAACTGGTTAAGCTGTGGCCATCATCTCGTCGCCACCTCGGCAGCACGGGACATCCCTCTTATCCCGAAAGCGACGACGGAAAGGGCAACCAATGACCATCAACATCAAAGACATCGCCGAGAAGGACCGCAACTCGGTCCTGCATCCCTTCACGCAGTTGAAGGATTTTGCCACCGGCAAGCTTGGCGACCCGACGATCGTCGAGACCGGCAAGGGGATCCGCATCCAGGATGCCCATGGCAACCAGCTGATCGACGGCTTTGCCGGTCTCTATTGCGTCAACGTCGGTTATGGTCGCACCGAGGTCGCCGAGGCGATTTCGCGTCAGGCGTATCGTATGGCCTATTACCATTCCTACGCCGCGCACACGACCGATGAGCTTGCGATCCTCTCCGACCGTCTCGTCAAGATGGCGCCTGGCAAGATGAGCAAGGTGTTCTATGGCATGTCCGGTTCGGACGCCAATGAAACCCAGGCCAAGCTCGTCTGGTACTACAACAATCTGCGCGGCAAGCCGACGAAGAAGAAGATCATTTCGCGCGAACGCGGCTATCACGGCTGCAGCGTCGTCTCCGGCTCGATGACCGGGATGAGCTTCTACCACGACCATATGGATCTGCCGCTGCCGCAGATTGATCATACCGGTGTTCCGCACCACTATTGGGGCGCCAATCCCGGCGAAACCGAGCGGGAATTCTCGGCCCGTCGTGCCGCCGAGCTCGACGACATGATTGAGACGCTCGGACCCGACAATGTCGGCGCCTTCATCGCCGAGCCAGTGCTGGGTACTGGCGGCATCACGCCACCGCCGGAAGGTTATTGGCAAGCTATCCAGGCCGTGCTGAAAAAGCACGACGTTCTGCTGATCGCCGATGAAGTCATTACCGGCTTCGGCCGCACCGGCTCGATGTTCGGCTCGCAGCATTACGGCATTGAACCTGACCTGATCACAGTCGCCAAGGGCCTGACTTCGGCCTACTTCCCGTTATCGGCTTCGATCGTCGGTGAGAAGGTCTACAAGGTCATGGAAGAAGGGGCCGACAGGGTCGGCGCCTTCTCGCACGGCTACACCTATTCCGGCCATCCGATCGGCGCGGCCGCCGCCAATGCGGTGCTCGACATCGTCGAGAAGGAAAACCTGCCCGGCAACGCCCGCGAAGTCGGCGCCTATTTCCAGGCGCAGCTCAAGGAGAAGTTCGCACAGCTGGCGATCGTCGGTGAAGTGCGCGGCGTTGGCCTGATGGGCGCGATCGAATTTGTTGGCGACCGCGAAAACAAGAAGCGCTTTGACCCGTCGCTGAAGGTCGGGGCCCGCGTTTCCAAGGCGGCTCGCGACCGCGGCCTCATCGCCCGCGCCATGCCGCATGGCGACATCCTGGGCTTTGCACCGCCGCTCGTCATCACCAAGGAAGAAGTCGACGAGATCGTCTCTATCGCTGAGAAGGCAGTCCGCTCCGTAATGGACGACCTGGTGCGCGACGGCCAGAAGATCTAAGTGAACGCGGCCGCTACGGCCGCGACGCCATTCAGACAGTGCAGATATCATTTGAACTGGGGCAGGGCTGGCTCAATGAGCCAGCCCTGATGGATGAACTCGTCCTCCGCCTGGAGGCGTACCAAGGGAATTGAGAGCCGGCCATGACCGCTGCGAAACTTCATGTCACGACTAGCCAAATGTCGATTACCGTCCACAGCCCCTTCGACGGATCCGTCGTCGGAACGGTTGAGGCGACGGACGAAAGCGAAGTCGAAACTCTTCTTGCGCGCGCCCGTGGCGGTGCCGAGCTGTCGCGCGGGCTTGCAAGGCATCAGCGCGCGAGCATTCTCGAAGGTGCTGCGCAGATCATCGAAGGCAGCCGCGATCGGTTTGCCGAAATGATTGTCCGTGAAGCTGGGAAGACGATTGTCCAGGCCCGTAAGGAGGTCCTTCGCTGCGTCAACACTCTGAAGCTGTCGGCGGAAGAGGCAAAGCGGAACGCCGGGGAGATTGTCCCCTTCGACGCATACGCGGGATCGGAGCAGCGGCAGGGGTGGTTCAGCCGTGAGCCGCTGGGCATCATAACAGCCATCACGCCCTACAACGACCCGCTGAACCTCGTCGCTCACAAGCTCGGCCCGGCCATCGCCGGTGGTAATGCCGTGCTGTTGAAGCCGTCGGAGTTGACGCCGCTGTCTGCGATCAACCTTGTTAACGCGCTTCGCGAGGCAGGCTTGCCCGACGAGGTCATCACGGTGGCGGTTGGTGGAACCGACCTCGGCCGGGCCTTGGTCGCTGCGCGTGAGGTACGTATGGTGTCGTTCACTGGCGGCTTTGCCACTGGCGAAGCCATCAGCCGCACGGCAGGCTTGAAGAAGCTTTCGATGGAACTTGGCGGGAATGCGCCCGTGATCGTCATGGGTGATTGCGACTTCGATAAGGCTGTCGAGGCTTGCGTTTCCGGGGCCTTCTGGGCTGCAGGCCAAAACTGCATCGGAGCCCAGCGTGTACTCGTGCAGGCCGGAATCTATGATCGTTTCCGCGACGCTTTCGTGGCCGCGACGAAGAAGCTCAAGGCTGGCGATCCCATGAGAGAGGACACCGATGTCGGTCCGATGATCGCGAAAAAGGTCGCCGAATGCACCGAAGCAGCCGTCAATGACGCCATCGCCGCCGGCGCGAAGCTGCTCTGCGGTCACAAGCGCGAAGGATCGCTATATCACCCGACCGTGCTTGACGGCACGCCGGTCACTTGCCGCCTGTGGCACGAGGAGGTGTTCGCCCCCGTGGTCATGCTTGCTCCGTTCGAGACGCTCGATGAAGCGGTCGAGCTGGCCAACGAACCCGAATACAGCCTGCATGCTGGCATCTTCACAAGCAACCTCAATGTCGCACTTGACGCCGCAGGCAGGATTGAAGCAGGCGGTGTGATGATCAACGATAGCTCAGACTACCGCTTCGATGCCATGCCATTCGGCGGCTCCAAATACGGCAGCATGGGCCGGGAAGGCGTGCGCTTCGCTTATGAGGAGATGACGCAGCCGAAGGTCGTTTGCATCAACCGCGGGTGAGTGATCGCGAACTGGTTTTCCATCAACTGCAGCTCGCGACAGACGGCATCGGTGTTTAGCTGATCCGGTGGACGACGAGTGCAACGTCGTCGAGGATAAGATGTCTAACGACAGTCGTATTGAATATGATCCCCTGGGTGCCATAAGTGTACCATCGAACCGCTATTTTGGAGCACAGACAGCAAGAGCGATCGGGAATTTTCCGATCTCAGGAATTGCGATCAGAAGCATGCCGTTCGTCATTGAAGCGCTGGCTCACGTCAAAATGGCGGCAGCGCAGGCCAATTTCGAAGAGGGCTTGCTGTCAGAAGCCAAGCGCGACGCCATACTTCAAGCCTGCCGAGAGGTGCTTGCCGGTGAACACGACGAGGAATTTCTCGTCGATGTGTTCCAGGGTGGTGCCGGCACCTCTACGAACATGAACATGAATGAAGTGCTTGCCAACCGCGCGAGCGAGATTTTAGGTGGCGCAAGAGGGGAGGGGCGGCTCGTTCACCCGAATGACGACGTCAACAGGTCTCAGTCAACGAATGATGCCTATGCCACGGCCGTACGCCTGTCGATCATTCCGGCAAGCGTTGCGCTGCGGGACGCACTCACGTTGCTTGTCGCAGCCCTGAACGAAAAGGCGGAGCAGTTCCGCGATATCAGGAAGCTTGGTCGCACACAGTTGCAGGACGCCGTCCCCATGACACTCGGCCAGGAATTCGCGGCATTCGCTACGACCCTTCTGGAAGATTGCGAACGGCTGATCGAAACCGAGCGCCTGTTTCTCGAAGTCAATCTTGGCGGGACGGCGATCGGGACCGGCGTCGCGGCCTCCTCCTCCTATCGCACTCGCGCGCTCGGGCACCTTGCCAAAAACACCGGCCTTCCGGTCATCGGAAGCAAGGATCTGCTGGAGGCGAGCTGGGATATGGGAGCCTTCATGCTCCATATGGGGATGCTGAAGCGCGCCGCGGCCAAGCTGTCCAAGATCGCCAACGACTTCCGGCTGCTGTCGAGCGGTCCGCGCGGCGGGATCGGCGAAATCATTCTGCCCGCCCTGCAGCCCGGCTCGTCGTTGATGCCGGGGAAGATCAATCCCGTTGCCGCCGAAGCGCTGAACCAGGTCTGCTTCTACGTCTATGGCATGGACACGACCGTCGGGATTGCCGCCGAGGCCGGACAGTTGCAGCTCAATGCCATGGAGCCCGTGATCATATTCAGCATCCACAACGCCATGAGCCTCCTTGGTAACGCGGTGCTCAGCTTCGCGCGGACGTGTGTTGAAGGTGTCCAGGCCAACGCCGCCAGATGCGAAGCGAACCTCACAAGCAGCACGGCCTTCGCAACGGAACTCGTCACAACGATCGGCTACGAAGCCGCGGCCGAGCTCGTCAAGGAGAAGCTGACGGGCTAAATACTGCAAGCTTTCGCGCAGCAGCAATGAAGCGCTAAATCCCGACACATAAAGCGGAAGGCTATGGTCGGCAGATGAAAGGTCGAGAAGTTTTTCGCCAAAAATGGCCTCAGAGGCGTATTGCGGCACGCTTTGACGATGTGTCGACAGCTATTGTTCATTGCCGCTTCTCTCATCTCGGCCGCGCCTCGACGACGTCTGGTTAGTAGATCACCGTCAGTCAACTGAAAGCGCTGACATCCGACCATACTTTCGTATCGCTCGCACCGATACACCTGGTTTTCGTTGAGCACACGCACAACGCGCCGTGCCAGCGTTCGATTGGAAACAAAGAACAGGAAAGACACCGGCTCGTTGACATCGCCATACCGGATGATTGGCGCCTGGGATCCGAATCTCTCCTTCTGGACAATTTGCATCGCGGCGATCACATCGGTGATCGGGCTCAAACGGAACCTAGCAGCAAGCTGGTTTCGGTTGTCGCCACGCCGTCGATGCTTCGAACTTCGCGCAGTACCCGGTCAAAATCCGCCAGCGTTTCCGCGCGGAGTTCTGCTACATAATCCCACACACCATTTGTCGTGTAGAGCGCGACGACCTCCGGCAAGCCATTCAGCGCCTTTATGAGAGCTGCGGGCTTTTTGCCAGACGTCTTGATGTTCATCATCGCACGCAAAACGTTCGCGTCGACCTCCTCGCGTGTGCGGACCGTAAATCCGCGGATCGCGTTCGAGCTGATGAGCTTATCCAGCCTCTTTTGAATGGTGCCTCTCGACACGTCGAGCTTGGCCGCCAGCATCGCTACGGGCATCCGCCCGTCCAGCCGGAGCTGCGCGATCAGTTTTCTATCCAAGTCGTCCATCCAAGCTCCATGCAGCAATTTGTATGTCATCGTAGCGCATAATGCGCAAAAAAAGAAGCTTTTAGCGAGCACATGTGTGCTTTACGGTCAGCAAACCGAGGCGCTATCTTGGTCTTCAACGGATTGGAGGAGGTCTTGGTAACAATGCAGGGAAACGCGGTTTCGCTTACCAGTGTGGACGGCTCCTCTCCGGCGTTGGACGCAGCTCGAGTGCAAAAGATACTGCAGGCCGTTGAAGAGAGTTTCGACCGCCAAGTGGCCTTCCTTACGCAAATTGTCCAGTCGCCCTCTCTTCGGGGGAACGAGGCGGGCGTGCAGAATATCGTTGCAGAGGCATTGTCTGAACGTGGTTACAGGGTGCACCGGTTCGCTATTGATGAAGCGCTGATTGGTGTGGATCCAGCGTTCTCACCGATGAACACCCAGCTTGAGGATACGGGGATCGTTATCGGCACACACGAGCCGGAGCGTGGTGGCGGCAGGTCGCTGGCACTCAACGCCCATGTCGACGTCGTGCCTACCGGTCCGGAGAAACGTTGGAAGTATCCGCCGTATTCCGCGACGCGTGAAGGCGACTGGCTTTATGGTCGCGGTGCCGGAGATATGAAGGCCGGGCTCTGTGCCAACCTGTTCGCGATAGACGCACTCGAGGCGGCCGGGTTAAAGCTTAAAGGCCAGGTTCAAATCCAGTCCGTGATCGAAGAGGAGGTGACGGGCAACGGGGCCGCAATGGTGCTGGCTGCAGGCTACAGGGCCGATGCAGTTCTGATCTCTGAACCGACGGACGAAAAGCTGGTTGCAGCCAATACCGGGGTGATGAAATTCGCAATCACGGTACAAGGCGTGCCAGCGCATCCCTTCGAGGTTGCGCGGGGTAGGAGCGCGATCGATGTCGCTCATCGGGCGATAGAACAGCTTCGCGCTCTGGAAAGCCGATGGAGAAGCCAGCACGCGTCAGCAGGCGATCTGTTCGATGCCGTCGACAATCCCATCGCATTGACCATCGGAACGATCTCGGGCGGCGAATGGCTTGCATCGGTACCAAGCGAATGCCGTTTCGAAGGCCGAATTGGATTTTATCCAGACGAAGATGTCTCGGTGCGCGCGAAGGAGTTCGAGGAATTCGTCGACAACGCGTTTCAGACGGATGAGTTTCTCGCTGGATGTCCGCGTCCCGAGATCGAATGGGTCGGTGTCAAGCAAGGTGGATTCGTACTTGAGCCGGGTTCGCAGGCCGAAAGCTGCCTTGCGACGGCCCATCGTACGGCTGATGGCGAGGGCCGGTCTCTCGAAAGGTTCGTAATGCCCTGCTATCTCGATGCGTCCGTCTTTGCCCGGCATGGCGGCATCACCAGTCTTGTATACGGACCTGTTGCCGAGGCCATCCATGCCGTGGACGAGCGCGTCAGCCTCGCATCCCTCAAGCGCGTCACCAAGACGATCGCCTTGTTTGCAGCAGCCTGGTGCGGCGTTGAAGATGCCTGATATCTGACGAGCCAGGCTGTCCGGACGGCCGTGGTCAGAACCACTCGACATTCCTGAATTATCGAACTCAGCCGTAACGCAAATTGCGGCGAGGAGGGCTGCTGTGTCGGCGCTCCTCTTATACCGGGCACACTGGAGGGCGTGCTCACGTCACAACCCAACCTGACCGAATGGGAGGATTTGAAATGAAGGGCTTCATTACTGCGCTGTGCACCGGCGCGTTCGTTTCGTTGATGTCGTTGTCGGTTCCGGCATTTGCCGAGGATGTAACCGTCGCCACCGTCGCCGACTTCGTGCCGTTCGAATTCAAGGACGGCGACAAATATACGGGCTTCGATATCGAGCTTTGGGATGCCATCGCCAAGGATATCGGCATCACCTACAAGCTGCAGCCGATGGACTTCAACGGGATCCTGCCCGCGCTCCAGACAAAACAGGTCGATGTCGGCATTGCTGGTATCACGATCACCAAGGAACGTGGAAAGGTCATCGATTTTTCTGACGGCTACTACACCAGCGATCTGACATTCATGGTGCCGATCAATAGCAAGGTCAGCAGCCCCGCCGACCTCGAAGGAAAGGTTCTTGCCGTCAAGACGGGGACGACCAGCGAGGCCTACGCCAAGAAGAACCTGCCGAAAACGCAGCTTCGGCAGTTCCCGAATGGCGACAACATGTTCTTGGAAGTCGTGACCGGCAGGGCCGACGCCGCACTCCATGACAAGCCGAACATTCTCTACTTCATCAAGACCAACGGCCAGGGCAAGGTCAGAGCCATCGGCGATGCGAAGCAGTCGGAGGAATATGGGATTACCTTCCCCAAGGGCAGTGACCTTCGCGACAAGGTCAATGTTTCGCTCGCCAAGCTGAAGGCCAACGGAACCTACGACGCAATCTACAAGAAGTGGTTCAACTGAAGGTCAGCGGCTTAAGGCCGCTGAATTTCCTGGAGCTAGGAAGATGTCATGCGGAGAAGGCTCCGCATGACGCTTCACAGGGGGACAAATGGAACTTGATTGGTCTGTCGTAGCGACAGCTTTGCCAGAGCTTCTGGCGGGCGCCCGGATTACCATCGTTATCGCACTCATCGGCCTCTTCGGCGGATCCGCTGTCGGTGCCTTCGCGGGCCTCTGCCGCGTTTATGGCGGTATCGTACTGAACGCGATCGCATTCGTATATGTCGAGGCGATCCGTGGCACGCCCATGCTGGTGCAGGTGATGTTCATTTACTTCGCCTTGCCGCTGCTGGTCGATATCCGGATCGACCCCTTCCTTGCAGCGGTCATCGCGGTCGTCATCAATTCGGGCGCTTACATCGCCGAGATTTTCCGCAGCGCTCTGCTTTCGATCAACAAGGGACTGACGGAAGCCGGCTTGGCGCTCGGCATGCCGGGCTGGAAGGTTCTCACGAACATTGTCGGCCCGTTGGCATTGCGGCGTGTCTTTGCACCGCTCGGAAACCAGTTTATCGTCAGCATCAAGGACACGTCGCTCTTTATCGTCATCGGTGTGGCCGAGCTTACACGGGCGGGCCAGGAAATCATGGCGACCAATTTCAGAGCAGTCGAAATCTGGAGCGCGGTGGCGGTCATCTATCTCATCATGACCGGTGTGTTGTCGTTTCTGTTGCGGGTCACGGAAAAAAGGATGCGCGTGCTATGAGTATGGTCCAGTTCAAGAATGTGACCAAGGCGTTTGGCAGCATCAAGGTGCTGACCAATGTGGATCTGGAAATTCGCAAGGGCGAGGTCGTGGTTCTCATTGGCCCCTCGGGATCGGGAAAATCGACCCTCCTGAGATGTATCAATTCTTTGGAGAGAATAAACGGCGGCGATCTCATTGTTGACGGGATCAGTGTCCATGCCGGCAAGAACAAGGTGCGGTTGATCAGGCAGGAAGCCGGAATGGTTTTCCAGCAGTTCAATCTCTTTCCGCAGTTGACGGCGCTACAGAATGTTGCATGCGGTCCCCGGTGGGTCAGGGGTGTAGCGAAACGCGAAGCCGAGGAACTCGCCCGTGACCTTTTGGAAAAAGTCGGTCTTCTTGAGAGGGCCAATCATTTCCCGGCGGAACTATCCGGTGGGCAGCAGCAGCGGGTCGCCATCGCTCGTGCTTTGGCCGTCAAGCCGAAGATCATGCTGTTTGATGAACCGACCTCAGCTCTTGATCCGGAGCTCCGGCATGAGGTCCTTCGTGTCATGCAGTCTCTCGCGGAGGAGGGCATGACGATGGTCGTCGTGACCCATGAAATCGGCTTCGCCCGAAAGGTTGGCACCCGGCTGATCTTTATGGAGGGTGGTCGAATCTTGGTCGATGGTGACCCGAAGGTGCTGCTGGATAATCCGGAGAACCCGCGCCTCAAGGACTTCCTCCAACATGTCCATTAGGCAGAAAAGGTCAATCACGCACCGGATATTTCGCTGGCCCGCACCCTCCGAAGCGCGATGAAGGCGAGATCAGGATCTCAATCTGTGGAAGGCGATCGACGAGGCGCTGAACAAATGCACGGCGTTGACGGTCGCATGGGTTAGGGCCATGTCAGCATTGAAGGAAACGAGCGCACCGACGAGCTGTCATTGAGCGGCCGTGCGCAACCGATGGAAGCCGCGGATCTTGCAGATCCGATCGGTGATTACCTCGATGCTGATTATCGCGCGATCATGGGGGGCGGGCGTGATCTGCCTCGTCAAAGATATAGACGTCACCTTCGTCGAGCGCTGCAATGAATGCCATTCGCGCTTCCTCGGCATTCATCCTTCCGTTATGCGCCGCCAGCAGTGCGCTCTTGCCGGCTTGAAAGGCTTTGCCGTCTTCAAACCTCGGCCATCCGTTCAGCATGTAGTCGGCGGCGCGCTCTACATTCGAGATCACGAGCCGTGCGCCAGACTGCCGCGTTTCGACTATCACCGACTTTTTCCACCAGTGGGCCATGTGCATTCTCCTTGCAGTCGTGAACGGGCGGAAGTACGGAATGTTCCGGAGGGTTGCTGGTGAACAGATCACCCAATGGCCTAAACGTTCACAGGTTCCTCGAAGGCTACGGCGTCGAGGTCCATCTTTATCGCGAAAGCAAGACCCCGCGGCCGGAAACGTCGCATATGGCAGTCGTCAGATCGGCCGGCTCATCAAGAAAGACTCCGATCGCGCCAGCCAAGTCGTACGTTGCATCCAGAGCAGCAACGCTACCTGTTCGATGATGCACGGTCTGGTCGGTATGGTGTTTTCTCACAGCCCATTTCCCGCGCAGCCAATGGCTGCGATCAAGGCCTTTTCCACAAAAAAGCCCCCGGCTACTTGCGTTTCAGCGGGAGGAGGAAATATGGCAGAATGCGCGAATGAATGATCAAAGGCAAAACTGGGAGTCACAAACTCTTTCCGAGCAGTTTTGGTATGTTTATTTCCGTGAGGATCAATGGCCAGTATTTTACCATGAAGGGGTTCGCAGAAAGCGGCCATGCACCGGCAGGTCTGGCGAGGTTGCGTTCGTCGTGAACGCTTGCTACCAACTGGGCTGACGGTCCGACTCCGTTCAACTGCTTTTAGCGAAATATCTATCGTTTATCGATCCGGAGTTTTCCTTAACTTGGCAATCCGTCCTCGGTCTTCGGACGGAGGACTGTGTAGGAAGCTGTTCAGGGTAAGCATATATCGCAGCTGTAGCCGATTGGCCGTCGCTCATACTCACCGATAAGGCGAATAACATTGCCGCCGGGGGCCGTTATAAGGCTGGAACGTATTGTCGTAGGCCCGATATGATCTATAGCGCGAGTAGCACCAGCTGGTGTGCCCGCCTCTGCCAACATAGGCGCGCTGTTGTGAGGCGATAATTCCGCCTATGATGGCGCCGGCTGCGAGACCGCCGATGATCGCGCCGGCATTGTCATGATGGTGATCGCGATAGTAGCGACGGCCATAGTATCCACCCCGGCCGTAATATCCGCGATGGCGGTCGCCGTAATGCCGGCGGTGCCAATAGTCGCGGTTCCATTCGCCGCGCATATTGCCACGGTCGCCTCGGTACTGGATATTCTGAACGTCGGACATTTGCGCCTGGCGTAGGTTGATAATTGGGAAGGCTTCGGCGGGTGTGACAACACTGCTAAACGCGGTCACACACGACAAAGCTACAATAGCGAGCCTGATCATGTTGTTTACCTCACTTCCCTAAACGTGAGACATTCTCGGAGGTTCCAGAGACAGGCGCGGAACGCAGTTTGATGGCTTCGCGCGAAATCGATCGTTCTTTTAGAACGCATCGGGATTTGCATGTAGCTCGCCAAGTGCGTCATAGCCCGTGCGCAGTTCAGTGACTAAAGCGCCGCACCTGGAGCGGCCATGTCGCTACCGACATGAATTCCTTCATCACAATCGTCATGATTAGTAACGGGCGAGGTCGACGGTTATGCTCCGGCTTCGCGCGCCGATCACGCAAACGTCATCGTTGCGTGCCCGGGTCGACCTTTTCCGCAAGCCAGATCTTGATGAGCGATTGGTAGGGTACGTCCCGTTTACCCGCCGCGACCTTGATCCGTTCAAGCAGCGCGTTCGGCAGCCGCAGCGAGATTGATGTCGAAGATGGTTTCAGGTTCGGCATGCGCACGCGTTCAGCCTTGCTCCAGTCTACATGATCGTCGGAATCCTGACTTTCCCAAAAGGCGCGTTCTTCCGCTTCCGTCTTGAATTCCGGTACTGGCTTAAACGTCTTGCTCATAATAGCTTCGCTCCTTGCGGCTCATATCCCGGGCCGAGATCACCCGTATCTTCGTTTGGTTATGCCGAAGCGTGAAGGTGATATGCAGCAGTCTTCCATCGTCGGTGCGCCCGAGAGCGTGGATGCGTCGCTCTTCCGCGCTATGCCTCGCGTCGGGAACCATCAGTAGCGGCTCGTTAAAAAACACCTGCTCCGCTTCGCCCTGGGCGACGTGATGCTTTTCAGCGCTTTTGCGGGCGCTTCCCGCGTCCCAGTCGAAGCCGGTGATCTGGTCCCAACTAATCATCGATGTATATTGCCATAATATACATCGATTTCAAGAGAACGACAGAGAAAGGGAAAAGCGAGGGATATACCCCCGTCCACTCCGCAGGCCGACGCGTCGATGCAGACGGCCATCAAGCCATTGGCATCTGCAGTCGCATCATCGATGCGCCGCAGGGCGATCGTCGCCGATCCAGCCGAAATCGCATCGGTGTGCAAGGTTCAGGCAGCAAATTCACATCCTGGACCGCGGCCGGGACGGCGCCTACGGGCTCGCTGCGGCAATGGTGTTGCCCAGCGTATTGCATGTCCTTCGGTAAAAGCAAAAGTGTGAGCCATGTCTTCGGTACAATTCGTCACCTATTTCTTATATGTGGACGGCCCTGGGCGTACTGGCGGCTACTGCGAGACGCGCCGAGGAGGGCAGGCGGGAGTTCGACCAGTTCTCGCTCTCAAGGCTCCGTTCGACTCGGCAACCATTGGACCAATGCCCCTCACCGGAACTATTTGCCACGTGCTCTGTTGAGCATTTCACTAACAGAGGAGAAGCAACAATGGCAACTGACCCACGTGATAACCTGGTCGCTTGGCTTCGCGACGCTCATGCGATGGAGGAGCAGGCGATCACCATGCTAAATTCCCAGCTCAAGCGCCTGGAGCACTATCCGGCACTGAAAGCGAGGATCGGCCAGCACATCGATGAGACGAAGCGCCAGGAACAAGTCTTACAGGCATGCTTAGACCGAGTTGGCGGCGGATCTTCTTCGCTAAAGGACGCAGCCGGCAAATTGACGGCGATGGCTCAGGGAATGAGCGGCGTGTTCGCCAGCGACGAGGTGGTCAAGGGCTCGCTCGCCAGCTACACGTTTGAGCATATGGAGATTGCAAGCTATCGCATACTAATTGCGGCGGCCGAGGCCGTCGGTGATGCCCAAACGAAAGCGGCTTGCGAACGCATTCTGGCAGAGGAAATCGCCATGGCGGACTGGCTGTCTGACCATATGGATGACATCACTCGGCAGTTCCTGTCGCGAGACGAAGCGGGCCTGACCGCCAAGCGCTGACTAATTCACCGGAGAGCGTGATGGGCTTGAAAGGAGGCGGCGATTGCCGCCGCTGCGAACGGAAATCGCGCTGTAATCAAGCTTTCCAGTGCGGCAGCTCATTGGTCTCTGCAATGAAGTGTGCCTAACGACATTCTTTTTTCCTCAATAGATCGTTGCGGTACCTTTAGGCTGATGCTCAACCCGATCGGATTCCATCCGTCCTGGCTTTCAAGACGCTCACCGTTGCGGCGGTAATGATATTGCTGTTCTTCCTTGGCTATTCGGTGGCGAAGATCGCTATCCTCGCGAGCGGTTTTCCTGGTCACGCGGCGCGTACGGCCGGACAAGATTTATCGCGAGATCGATTTGCCGCTTCTCGTGATTTTCGCCGGCCTGTTCATCCTCGTCGCCGGTCTCGAAAAAGCAGTGATTACACCGGATATCATCGCGTGGGTGGGAAACTGGCGTCTCGACCATGTCGGCGTGCTGACCAGCCTGACGGCGGTGCTCTCGAATATCGTCAGCAACGTCCCCGCAGTGTTGGTGCTCGAACCAATTGTTGCCCACCTTGCCGATCCGGAGCGCGCTTTGCTCGTCATCGCCATAGCGTCCACGCTCGCGGGCCCCCTGTCGCACCGACTGCGCGCCGCACCCACCGTTGTCAAACCCGCAGTCAAGTCATTTCTGCTCACCCAGAGAACGGTGGTGAAAAGCAACGGATGCGCTGGGGCTCAGTAGGGGGCTACAGCTTCCTAATTCAGTCGACCAAGCGCAAGGCCGATTGGTCGGGTAAATTCCATGCCGTCTCGGCAGCGACCTTGAGGACCGTGGCGGCTTTGCAGCAAGCGTCGCCTGTTCGGCAGGAATATAGCCGGCGCCGGTATTGACGTGCAGAGAGACTAGTCGAGAGCGCTCTGCTGAACGGCCTCAGCGAGGCTTTCCTGCGCATTCAAAATCGAACGCTGCGCATCGAGAACATTGAGGAGCGAAGAGGCGCCGTCCTTATAGCTTATCGTCGAAAGGTCGAGGTCTTCCTGATAAGACTTCGTAGCCTGCCTCGGGCCGCTACCATCGAGGACCTTGTCCAACTCGCAGGCCACGCGACGAGGCATCGACCAGTGTTCGTCTGAGATCGGGGGGATGGCAAGGTTCGATCGTGCAATCCTTTGCCATCCAAATTAGTTCGGATCCCGAGTAGTCAGATAGTCACCTCGACCACAACATCAATCGATATCAACCCTAGCAGAACATGAAATCCGACGCAGTCAGACCGAGGCCGGCCAAGTGGAGCAAACTTTGCACGTTGCCCAAATGCGCGAAGTCGTCCACGTGGTTCTCGGAGGTAACATAACCCAGATCCGCCGTCATTGTGTTGTAATTAAAATAGGCAACGATATCACCTGCTGCCTCGCCGGAGATATCCCTGGCTGCAGCTGAACCATCGGCGAAGCTGTGATCGGTGATCACGACAACATGCTCGCCGTTCGCGCTATTGGCGGGGCCGCTATAGAACGTATCCACGTGATTGCCAGGCGCCGCATGATTAACGAAATTCGCCTCAAGACCATCGCTGCCAAGGCCTACCGCGTCGAAAGCGAAGGTATCCTGCACTGGGTCGAAATCCACAATGCTGGTGTGGTCCGATTTTGGCTCGTACTTTGGATCGAACCCCGCCATCGGGTTGTGGAACTGGAATACAAAGGTGTCGTGGCCGGCATCACCGGTCAGAGAGTCCCTACCGTCGCCCGCGAACAGGACGTCATCGCCGGAGCCCCCGTAGAGCTTGTCGTTGTCCCCACCGAGGAGGGCCGTAGCGAGCATGCGGGGTTTGTCGAGGCCATTGTCGCCGTAAAGGTAGTCGTTGCCCTCGTCGCCAAACACGTGGTCATTGCCCGCGCCACCGAATACTCGGTCATTTCCCTCGCCAGCCGAGATGGAGTCGTTGCCCGGACCGCCGTCGATCCAGTCATTTCCCGTCGGATCGACCATTATGTCGTCACCATTGCTGCCAAAGAGATTGTTGCTGCCGGGGCCGCCCAGAATTGTTTTTTCCATCGCCAATCCTCCTTATGAAACAACCCCACCAGACTCATTCATATGTCTTGCCGGACGGTTTGAGTAATTGTTTGTTTGGATAAAACACATCGATATAACGGATGCATCCACGTTCGGTGCGCCTCAAATTGATCTGACCTCTGGAGGTAATCATCCAGATCGTGCGAAAGGGGTGATGGCAGGGCATTCCATCCGTCTTACGCCGGTCTAGGCGGAGGCGACCAGCAGCAAGACCGTTCATGCGCCGTCCAAAGTCAACCGACTGTCTCGCTCACTGATCCGCGGGACCGCACGCCTCGCGATGCGCAAATAGATGAACTTGCCAGCGATGTCGAAACCGATACGTCTATGTTGGCGCATGCGTCATCGAAATCCAATGCGTCCTTCGAACACGCTTAGGGGAGGACGGCAACCACTCCATCTGCCGAACTTCACGCGCTGCAAAGTTGATTGTGGGAAGGTCGCGGCCCAGCTTTCGATCCGTTACGCAAATGTGTTTCCATCGGAACGATCAATTTCGCGGAGAGACTAAGGGAGGCTATGCCGCGCCTCGGGACGTAGCGGAACTATCAAAGGAGGTGGCATGAAAGAGGCCGCCCCGGGAGAGAGAACGGATCACTGGCAGATCTGTAAGCGAAACGCCGCTCCACTACAGCGGCAGCCGGCGATAGCCCTTGCGCATAGGGACACGAAACAAGACTTCGACGACGCATTCAGTGTGCCGAAGAATTCATTCCGCGCCGAATGCCTTAGTAGCCCCTACCGTCATTTCGCCCTGAAACGACCTCCATCACGCCAAGGCTAAATCCATTGACATGATGATCCCAAGATGATGCGAAAATGAACTGAAACTGATGCAAAAATGAATTTTGAAGCGTTGACATACCGCTTCTTCGAACTAATTCCCCGCTGGGCTGGGGTCCGCCCTACAACCAGGCAATGCTGCATTGTCGTATCGACGTAGTTGATACGACAGGATTTTTGCGCGGAAACTGCCGCGCTATAGCGTAACGGGGGCTTCAGTATCGCATGACCAGCATCACGGGACGGCTTGTCAAGGGAAGCATGTGGTTAAGCTTGTCTCGGACGATCGTGAACGGGCTTGCTACCCTCAGCACGTTCGTTCTGGCACGATATCTGGCACCGTCTGACTTCGGCGTAGTCGCTCTCGGCATGACGATCCTCCTGATCGTCACGACTGTTACCGAGCTTTCACTTTCCGAAGCATTGATCCGTCATGCGGCACCGGACGAATCTCATTTCAGCGCCGCTTGGACCCTAAATGCCGCGCGCGGGCTGGCGATTTGCATACTGTTCGCGATCTTTGCCTATCCCACCGCCGTCCTGTTCAACGAGCCCAGATTGACGGGTGTGATGCTGGCCCTCGGGCTCAGCATGCTGATGGGCGGTCTCACCAATCCGCGACGGATCATGCTTCAGCGAGATCTGATCTTCTGGCAGGAGTTCGTGCTTGCCGCTTCACAAAA
Source organism: Rhizobium sp. NXC24 (assembly GCF_002944315.1). Classification (NCBI taxonomy): domain Bacteria; kingdom Pseudomonadati; phylum Pseudomonadota; class Alphaproteobacteria; order Hyphomicrobiales; family Rhizobiaceae; genus Rhizobium; species Rhizobium sp. NXC24. Next base: position 374,072 of record NZ_CP024313.1, on the reverse strand, counting down.
GCTCGCCGGCTTCCTCGTCTCCGTCGCAATCGCGGTCATCTACCAAAGCTATTGGGCGCTGGTCGCCGGTACGCTCATAAGCCAGGCGACGAACGTCATTGTCTCCTATCTCGTATTGCCCTTCCGGCCGAGGATCACCTTTCAGCATATGCGGGAGTTCTTCTCCTTCTCCGCCTGGCTGACCGCAGGCCAAATCGTCAGCACGCTCAACTGGCGTTTCGATTACTTGCTGGTCGGCAAGATGCTCGGCGGGGTTCAGCTCGGCTATTATTCCGTGGGCAGCAATCTCGCCATGATGCCGACGCGGGAAGCGACTGCGCCGCTCACGCAGACGATCTATCCTGCGTTCGCAGGCATTCGCAACGACGCCGTGAGGCTCGCTGCCGCTTATCAGCGCGTGCAGGCGCTCGTTGCCGCCGTTGCGCTTCCCGCCGGCATTGGCGTCGCGGTGACCGCCGATCCGCTGGTCCGACTCGCATTGGGTGACAAGTGGGCGCCGGTCATTTTCATCATCCAGTCGCTTGCCTCGGTTTTCGCGCTGCAGACACTGGGCTCCCTGGTTCAGCCGCTCGGAATGGCAAAGGGTGAGACGCGGGTGTTGTTCGTGCGCGATACCCAGATGTTCTGCCTGCGGGTACCGATCATGGTTGCCGGTCTGATGCTGTATGGCCTTCCCGGCGTCATCCTCGGTCGCGTCTTTACCGGCCTCTTCAGCACTCTTGTCAACATGATGCTCGTACGGCGCTTCACCGGCATTTCCGTATTGAAACAATTGTCGGTGAACCTTCGGGCGCTCGCAAGCGTCGCGGTGATGGCGGCGGGCGTCTCACTCGCTTCAAGCCAGCTGGCGGCGAGCGACGACAAGCTCGTGCTCGTCACGCACCTGTCGTTGCTGATCCTTTTTGGAGGCCTGCTCTACTGCGGCTCGACCTTGCTGCTGTGGATGTTGATGAAACGGCCGGCCGGCCCCGAAACGGAGGTTCGAATCATACTCGGCAAAGTGCTGCCGAGACTACGTCTTGTCTGAAGAAGGTGCGGCCGACGTCGGCTGGAGTGCCTTGTCATCAAAGGGGAAATGGGGGAATGACATTGCAATCAAATCGAGTCTTGATCGCGAAGCTGGACGACATGATCCACGATTGCCTGAAAGACTACATCTGCCGTGATGAACCTTTGGCGATCCTCGACTTTCCGGATATCCGCAATTGCGGTGACTCGGCCATCTGGTTGGGCGAAATGGCCTATCTCAAAAGGCGATACGGTAAGCGGCCGACTTATGTATCCCGGATTGATGATTTCTCGCCCGAGCAACTCGAGCGCACTATGCCAACCGGTCCGATCTTCATTCATGGCGGCGGCAATTTCGGTGACATCTGGGGTGCGCATCAGGACTTTCGCGAGAAGGTCCTGGAGCAGTTTCCCCATCGTCTGGTGATTCAGTTCCCCCAGTCCATCCATTACAACTCCCAGGCTCGCCTCACCCAAAGTGCGCGCGTCATCGGACGCCACAAGCGCTTCGTACTGCTGGTGCGCGACGAGCAGTCGAAGGAATTTGCCCTTAAGCACTTTGACTGCGAGGTGCGCCTTTGCCCGGACATGGCCTTTTCAATCGGAGCAATTCAGCCGAAAGAACCGGAATTTCCCGTCCTTGCCATGCTCAGATCCGATCTTGAGAAGGTGGGAGATGCCGACCTCTCCGCCTACCCCGATATCCCAAAAGAGGACTGGATCACCGAATCTGCAAGGCGCGTGCGCATCGCAAAAGCGCTTGGCGCAGCGACGGCCTTGCTGGATCTCAAACCCACGGAAATGCGGCTGCGCAAGCTTGATGCAGCAGCACACAACAGATTAGGTCGCCGCATCCGCCAGATATCCCGCGGTCGTGCGCTCGTAACCGACGGGCTTCACGTCCATATCTGCTCGATCCTGCTCGGGCGACCCCATGCGGTGCTAGACAATAGCTACGGCAAAATACGCCGGTTCATGGACGCATTTTCGGGTGGCACAGATCTAGCTTACAGGGCGACATCACTTGACGATGGGATCGCGTGGGCACGCTGTAAAGCTGATCAATCATTCCTGCCTGCCGCTTAACGGCCGCACTTCGGGGTGATAACGCCAGCCCGCCCGGACCGGATGCCACGTCGGGGCAGCAGATGCGAATTCTGCGAATCCCAATCCACCTGTCGCTGAGTGAATTGGCCATGAAATTCCTATTGGGAGATCGTCTGGTATAGAGCAATCGCCTTGTCCCCGACGTATCCATGCCACCCGCGCCGGTGACCGCGCCCTGTCGTTACCTGCCAGGGTAACGACAGGGCAATTCATCGGGGCCTCGCTGCCAACGAGAACGTCGACAACAACCGGAATCCTTAATGGATGTAAAACTCACCACCGCAAAGAACTTGCTAACTGAGCAATTGCTACAGCAGAGTGAGATGCCGTGCATACGCCGGATTAGCGGCATCGATTTCGAACTCAGCTTTGTCTGCCCCTGCCGACATCGGATCGAAAAGTCAGCAACTGGAATCCGAGAAGGTAGAACTGGCGCTTTTAAATCGCTCCGTCGGATGGTGCCCGATCGCCATCAACGGGGAGTGCGCGCCGCTTGGCTCCTTTTGGCATGAGGAAGAGCTCTAGTTCATCAATGCGTGCAATGAGATCGACAATCGATGCACGATGTCAGCCTCGCGAATAGGAGTTGAACGCATGGAAATACAAGGACGGTGCCATTGTGGAAGTGTGACTTACGAGGCAGAAATCGATCCCGATGACGTCGGCATCTGCCACTGCAACGATTGTCAGCAACTCACCGGTTCGGCATATCGCGTGACCGCCAGTACACCACGCGCGCATTTTCGCATCACAGCCGGTGAACCGCGATGCTACGTGAAGACTGCGGACAACGGTCAGAAGCGCCTGCAATTTTTCTGCGGGGACTGTGGGTCGCCGATCTACACGACGGGCGAGGCTGATGCCGCCGAGCATGTCGGTATACGCGCCGGAACCATCGACCAACGTCATGAGCTTTCTCCCCGTTTTCAAATCTGGCTAGCGTCGCGGCTGCCCTGGGTGGAAACGATCGGCGATTTGCCAGGCCGCCCAACTGAATGATGGCGAATTGCGTTGATTGAAGGGATGACGCCAACACGCATCGACAATCGCCGGTGCATTCGAACACCGCTTGCACTTCACTGGGCCTTCTCGTGTGGCGACCCATTGAGGAAAAATGGGAATGCATGGCCCCGAACCCGGACACCGGAAGTGACAAGCGGGGATATTGCGGGCGTGGGCTACACAGCAGTGCTGCGCAACAGCTACAGGGACCCAAAAACCCTAGATGTCCGCAAAGACGTCCGAGATGACGGAAAATTTCACCGCCTGCCACCGTCTATAGTCGAGCACTAGATTCCTCGAAACCCAGCAGTCGCCGCTCTTCTTGACCGTCTGCCATCCTAATAGCCCCTTGGACTGCGCGGTCGCGAGTATCCTGCCGGTATGAGTGCGGGAAATGAGATAGTCGGCGGCGGCAAGCCGTGCCGAAACGGCACCTATCCACGAGCGCTCAGCCACCTCTGCGGTTGCTGGCACACGCGACATAAGGTCGTGCAATATGTTGCTGCCGGATTCCGACTTGACGAAGAGCGTGATGCGTTCGGGAGGGCTATACCAGTCTGGGTGATGGAAGAGCCGACGCGCGATTTGTGGCTGGGCGCGAAACAATATCGTTGGATCGGCTTGGGACCGTTGATATCGATCACCTGCATCTATGCTGTCAAGCGAGCGCAGGTGTCCGTCGAGCCATTGCCGGATTAGCTGTTCCGTATGGGCGGTAGCCTGCATGGCGTTGGTGCGCCGGTCCGCATTTTCTACCGGCTCGAATAATTTATAATGCGCCATCTCCTTCAGATGCGAGATCGCTGTGTTGTGGCTGGCAACATGGTTCTCGACCAAGAATTTTCTCAGATTGGAAACCGTGACTGGCGGGCAGCTCGGATTAAGCTTGTGCTCAAAATGCATTGCCAATGTCGCCTGGCTGAGCAGCCACTTCTGCAGGTCGGCGACATAACGTACCACTCTCGGTGCCGTTCGATGGATCGCCAGCAACTCCAATGCGGCATCACGGAGAGCAGCTGCAAAGGAGGCATCCGCCAGCAGCTCGTCGACACTGAAAGCGCGGCGCCTGTCTCGCAATTCGGCTGAATCTGCATGCATTGACATTTTAGTGGGCGCGAAAAAATAAAAATGCGAGGAGCATCGGGAATATAGAAAGTATCCGGATGGATAGGCGTTGTCGGAATATTTGGCAATCTCTCATTGAGAGCTGAAGACAGATATTGCCAGGGGAACTGTTGCGGCGAGCTATGCACCGTGATGATTAATGTTGTTCCGCTGGGATGCGTCAAGGCGTCAGCGGGAACCGACCGATGGCTTGCGGGTTACATCGTCAGCGAAAGGAGCCGACCATGCCGTTTCCATCACCACGATCCCAGGATTTGCAGCAGCGCTTCGAGGAATTGAAGGCGGCGGCCAGAGAAACCCTGGAAGAAGCTATTGCCTCCGCGAACGAAGCGGGGTGGGGCACTCGAGAGGTACTCGGCGCCCTTGTCGAGGCGGCCCACTCTCTCGAGGACGCCAACAGTGCGGACCCGGATCCTGCTGATGATCCGCCAGTTGGCGATGCGGTTCGCGAACAGATCGGCCACGGTGAACAATTCGATTGAGGGGCGCCGACACCCTTGTTCTTTTAGGCAGACGCCAAGTCTTATGGAGAAGACGATGAGCACCAACGACACGAATGCAACGCGCGAGCAGCGACGCCCCAAGGACGTGAGTCCTGTACCGGAAAAACCTGAAAAGGCGGACAAAGAATCCCTTGCACCGCCCACAGTCCAGCCTGCCGGCAGTAAGGACGAGAGTGAGCGACCAATCGTCAATCCAATAACTGGCGTGGCCCTCTGACTTCGAAGGCAACTTCTGAGGACGAAGACGGGGCTCGAGCATGACAAGGTCGCTTGACGGGCGTCGAACATGCTTATTTGCCGAAGAGCTTGGCGGGAGAGACATCGTCAGCTTCAACATCTATCGTCTGTCGGGACACCTGACGCTGAAGCCGTGCGAGATGTCGTCGTCCAAGGTGATCGATTTCCTGCTGGGTTTCCGACCGGACCGGCGGATGCAAGAAGGGCTATAATGACAATCGACTTCTCGCCTGACTGACTCTAAGCTGCCAACAAAGTTGGAAGGGTAGGGTCACTGGCCCGGAAAGTTCCGAGAAAGGAACCTCTTCTGAGCTTCCTCGGTCTCCTCAATCGGGAGGCAACGAGCGACCCATGCATAGTTCACGGCGGTACCAGCGACAGCATCCTTCGTTGGTTTGAAAGGGTCTTCGCTCACTGACCACTGGATGAGCGAGCCACGACCCCAAAAGCCTGTTCGGCAGCCAAATCTCACACATTCAAACTGCGTCGATTTAGAAACTGGAGTACAGGTAAAGCCCAGCCCACGGAGCCTCTCGGCCATTACAGCTTTGCTTCCGTTCGCTTCAGCGGCCAGTTTCTGCACGAATGCGTCGAAGTCATTCGTGGCGAGCGGCAATGGGGGATACCCATCGTTCCGGATAGATCCGCCCAGTGCAACGTTCCAGAAGGCGAGGTATGTTAGGAGGAGGGGCAGGCAGCGTGAAATAACCCACGTCTTCATGCCGTGCCATCCACATCGCCATCCTCATCCTCATCCAGTACCCGAACCGGCAGATAAGCGTTCGTCTCTAGCCATTCCTTGATGATGTGGCGGACAATGTCGTTTCGCGTTACGCCGAGCTCGCCGGCGATCGACAGCAATGCATCTTCCGTTTCGGCATCGAGTCCGATCGGTGTTGCGTTCCGGATCAAAAGTGCCGCACGTCGCAACATAATCTGTAGGTCGGCACGAGACGCCTCTCCAATGCGATCGGCTGCATACTCAAGCTGACCCGCAACATCACTTGGCACGCGTTCTTCTTTCCGTTTCCAGTCGCTCATGCGGGCACGCTCTCTGGCGAAAGCAACAGCAGCTCATCATCCGGCATCGGACGCTGCAGCCGTTTTGCTTCCTCCCATGAGGCAGTCAGCCACAGTTCGATCTCTTCCACATTCCGTAAGATGACCGGCATCGCCTTTTCGTGGATTTCACCAACGACCCTGTTGGCTTCTGTCGTCAGGAAGCCATAGAGGTCGGCGGTGATTTCTCCCTCCTTGATCTTCCGCACCGATCGCCATTGCGACACCCATATGCCGGCGAAAAACATGAGTGGTTGTTCTTCATTGGCTGCAAACCAGGCGTTCGGCACACGGCCACCTTCTCCGCGACTTCCGTAATCCGGCTCGGCAAAACGGGTGAAAGGCACGACGCACCGGTTTTCTACACCGAGCCAGCGTGTCCAATGCTTGCTGTTGGTATTCCGCACGTTGGTGGTGCCGCCATCCGGTTCCATCTTCAGGAGCTGCGCGAAGTCAAACGGCGAACCTTTTGCCTGCAGCTTGTCGGCGCGTTTTTTGGCAGCCTGCATGAGCGCCTGTTGCGAGCTGGGCAATCCCCATCTCACCATCGCCATTTCGCGACCGGCCGGAGTGTTTCGAACGACTGGCCCCATGCGATCTGGATAGACGTCGAGCGACGGCTCCATGTTGCCGATGCTGTCGATCATCGCCCTGGTGAATTGTCGGATCGCTTCCTGACTAGTCGTGACATTGTACAGATTGCACACCAGCCCGCTTCCTCATTCTTCCTACAACTATCATCGTAAAATTCTGTGGAGGTGTCTACGACGCCACTCGCGCCGTTGTCGCCTTACCGCTTTTCATCTTTCCAGACGGGACGCCTGAGCGTTTCGATCCTGACAAGGCGGCGGACAGTAATGCCGACGGCTTCAGCGCCGCTAACGGATCGTAGCTTCGACGTGAGGTACTCTTTCTTCCCACACTGACTGCACCTGAACTTCCCCTCGATCCCCATGAACGGAAGGTCACCGAAAATCTGCACGAGGTCGGCTGGCTCGTAAAGATGTTGGCTTCGACACCAACTGCATTTGATCTGAACGTAATGCCTGTCCTGGAAGCTTGACAGCTTCGGAAGTTGCGCGATCTTCGTGGGCGATAGGTAAGCTGGCGGATGCGTTTCGGGCACAATCAGGCGACCTTATGGGCGGGCTCGTCTTCCTCCTGCATCAGAGCAAAGAACTCACCCACGGGTATCGCATCGGCAAAGGTCTGGATCACGTCATTCACATCCGCCTTCGTCTCGATCCAGGCAGGGCCAGCGATGAAGTCGCTTCGATGGGCGTTTAAACGGAATACACCGCACACTTTGCCGCTGTCGTCATCGAATGCCATTTCGAGTGATCCAAGATAAAACTCCTCACTCTGGTAAGAAAGATCGACTTGCAGCATTCGCACTTGCCGATTGCCGATCTCCTCCAGGAGTTTGGGATGGACTTCATCGACGGCGAGCGGGAGAGGTTCCCTCCAGAAAAAGCCCTCGAAGTCGGGCGTTCCTAGGTTCATGAGCTTCGCAAGCATCGCATCTACGGGGCGTTCAAGCTCCTGAAGCTCAAACGATTTACCGCGATGGCCCGGCGGATCTCCGAACACATCGAAGACGTTGTAGCCGATGAACCTCATCAGCAGGTAGACCGCAATGACATCCTCTTGGCCAATGGTCGAGGTAGGCCGCAAGCTGGCAACAATACCTCCGACACGTCGGATATGAGCCAAAAACTCCGGAGACTTTTCACGGAATTCAAGCCGACTTCCGTGAAAGTGATCAAACGCGTCGTCGCTGATGTATTTCACCAGAGCTCTTACGGCCTCGATGTCCGTCTCACTGACCGTTAAAGCGCCTTCCTTCGGCGTCGGATCCCACTCAGGATCATACTTGACCTCTAACATCACGTATCTCCTTTGATTTCAAAACGCGGCTTCCAGCCCCGCGTAAAGCCAACCGACATTCCGGCTTCGCTTAAGGCCAACTGGCCGCGGACGAATTGCAATTCGTCCAACAGGGCAGCAATTGTCGCGCGGACATCGCCGCCGCAAAAAGCAAGTGCGGCTTCGACAGGATCAAATTCCGGTTCTTCAGTTTGGGCGACTACGGTACTCATCGGGCAAGCGTCTTCCTTCTCCGCTGTCGCCAGGGAGTCTCATCAGCAAGGTATTGAGGGTGAACGGCGGGTCATTCCGCCGCCAATGTGTTCCTATTATGTTCTCGTTTTTCGATGTGAGTCAAGGACGCTTTTTGATGGCGCCAAGCAGTTCGTCAATTTCACCTGATGTTATCAGACCGAGCATGTGATGATCGGCGAGATCGACGAGTGCTGCCGCAATCTCCCGCTCGCCCAGGCGGCGTCGACCGCGTTACTGTGGCGGCGGCACCTGAGATCGGCGGCACAGCCATCTCGATGGCGAAGCGGTTGTTCTTGATGGGGCAGGGCGGTCGGATTTCGGCGCCCTTCCACAGGCGCTGGGCTGACGAAATCTGGTCCCATGCGGCCAACGAGCACTTTGTGCAGCATCTATCGGCACAATCGTCCTATCGAGTTCCGCTCCTGTTTCGATCCCATCGCTAACGCCTCGCTGGCGAACCTTAGTCAACCACGTGAAGGGAAGACCGCTGTATTTCCCGGACTTTTCGGTACTATTGGGCAACCGTTAGGAGAGCATCGTGGTGCGATTGGTCATAGTTTGCGCAGCAGTTATAACATTCGGTTTTTGCGCGCCTGACACTTGGGCATCCGGCCGAAAAATCTATCTCACATTTGATGATGGTCCGCTGCCTGGCAGTGAAAATGTCCTGCAGGTGCTATTCGAAGAGAATGTGCCTGCAACCATGTTCATGGTTGGCGTTCACGTTGAGACCAAAGAAGATGGCCGATCTGTTCTGGCCGAGGTTCGCTCCCTCGAGAACGTCGCCGTTGGCAATCATAGCTATAGCCACGCGAATAACCGCTACCGCGTCTTCTACTCGGATAGCCAGGCTGTAATTACGGATCTCGTCAAAGCCAATGAAGTTCTCAGCCTAGCCATGCCCGCCGCAACACGTCTTCCCGGCAGAAACGTCTTCCGATTGAAAACAGCCTCCTCCGAGGACTTGTCGTTGGACGTCCGTGAGTAGGGTAAGGAGTGGATTAACTTCGAGTTAGTCAGAGAAGCCGGCTTCGACCTGTATGGCTGGGATCACGAATGGGCACATTATAGCGACGGTAAGCCCATCCAGTCGGTGGAAACACTGGGCCGGGAAATCGATTCCTTATTTGCGTACAACCGCTTTGTGAATCCGGGCAAAATGATCCTCTTGATGCACGACGCGATGTTCCAGGACAAGTTCAACGGAAAGGAAAACCTGCGCGCCCTCATCAGAAAGCTCAAGCAGCGCGGTTATCAGTTCTCCTCTTTACGAGATTATGAAAGCACCAGTTTGCAGGATTGAGCGAGCCCCGCCCAATATCGCATTGGCCGAACCATAGATCAGTTGACAGCCGCCAGCCGAAACAGAAATTAAAGAAGGCCGTTCGGCCTCGATCCGGATAATTTGCCTTGCATAGCGATCACCACTCTTGAAGGCCATCTTGGTGGTAATCTCGGATGGAGGGCGGTCGAACTCTACCGAAGTTTTCGGCGGCAAGATGAAGGCATTGCGCCTCTCGCAATCCGAGCAGATGGCCTACCTCTGGCAGGTCCAGGCCTTCATCGGTGCTCGGTTGCTCCGGACGGCACACGGTCCCTGAAGCTGGCACCCGTTTCCTCAGCCCTTCCTGATGCCTGGTGATCCCCAACTCCGTTTCTGCTATTTCTCAGATGCAGTCACTCAGTAACCCATGGTTTGTGCAGCGACGTAAACCTTAAGAGGTGCGCAAGACACGCGTATCTTGGTCGCGCCTTCTGGCGGCCCGAATTTAGAAAGCTCGAAACGCGAGAAATCGCAACTGTCCATATCTGGCAGTTCCAAATACTCGGTCTTTTGCCCTGCACTCGTTGTAAGGACCATGATCAGAACTGCCTTCATGACAAACATTCGGCTTCCCTCGCAAACACACAGTTCAGATCAAAGCTGGGTCCGCCAGCAAAATGCAAGTACGTAAGTTCCACCTGGGGACGCGCGGCGACCCGCCTCAAGTGAAGGCCCAATCTTCAACCCGCATGCAGCATTGATGGGTTCATCTGGTGCGCCTCAAATCAAAGGAGCTCCCTTATGAATTCTGAGATCAGAGATATCGTCATTGAAGGATTGCCGGCGAGTCGGCCTTCGAGAATTTTTTTGACCGTCTCCACCGTTCAGCACGTCGTTGACGCTGTTGCATTGGAAACCGAATCAAGGAATGTCGGGACTTGGCACGGAGCGCGTTGCAGCAAGTTCGGCTTCACTTTGTCGCCCGGCCGCCCGGCCGAGCTGGCGGCTTCAGGCCGGTCGCGCTCGCCTTCGACGCGATGGAGTGGAAGTAGCGACGCTGCCAAACAGCGCCACGCGCCATTGGTGGCGCCGCACCGTATTCTCCGTTCCGATCTCCGCAACCACGGATGTGATGGCCCCTTACGGGGCCTCTGCTTCGATGGCAGCCTTAAGGCTGTTGGGCCGCATGTCGGTCCAGCGCGTCTCGATTTGATCGAGGCACGCGTGGCGGGTGGCGGGTCCGAAGCCGGTGTGCCAGCCAGCAGGGACGTCTACAAATTCGGGCCACAGAGAGTGCTGACCCTCGTCATTGACCAGCACCAGGAAGGTAGCATGGGGATCGTCGAAGGGGTTAGTCATGGTGGATCCTTTATAGGGAGGCAGATTCTGTTTGCGATGCTCGCTCGAGGGCTCTGGCTAAGAGCGGGCCGATGGCAGAAAGCGTGGCAGGGCGCATCATTTTCTCGTGCCGGCAGACAATGTCGTGGATACTGATGCGGCCGGTGACATAGCGCTGCCAGTCCTCCGGCTGAGATTCCTTGGCGGTCAGCGTCGCCCGGAAGAACAACAGATCCCCTTGGAAGGTTCTTGGTCTGAATTCTCGCATTAAGCGCGGGGCGTCACGAAAATTCCTGAATATACTCTCAACAAGTCGGTCGTCGAGGGTGGCCAACGCCTCAGTCTTTGCAAGGAGCCTCCGGATTTGCGCAGGAGATGGCACCGCATCCCCGAACTCGACCGGCCGGTCCGAGAACACATCGAGCAGCACCTCCATTAAATCCCGAATAGTCGGTTCAGGAGCAACTGCATGGGGCGCGTTACGCATCGGGTAGCCGTCGAGGTATGCGAGCAGGGAGACCTGCTCCCCCTTGTCCTGCAGGCGATTTGCGATTGCGTGGGCGACATGACAGCCGAAGGACCAGCCGAGCAAGTGATAGGGGCCACGAGGTTGCACTGAGTGTATCTCGTGGAGATAGTCTTCGGCCATTGCCTCAATCGATAATTCCGAAGTCTCCCCGTCGACGAAACCCAAGGCCTGCACGCCGTAGAGGGGGCGACCCTTTAGGTGCTGCAAGAGACCGGCATACGGCCAAGCGAGGCCGCCGGCAGGGTGGATGCAGAAAAGCGGTGGACGGCTACCTTGGGTGCGCAACGGCAGGAGCACATGGAGGGAGGCGGAGGCGGCCGCCTGCTCGTGATCGGCCCCGGCGAGACCAGCGGCGAGCTGGGCGGGGGTGGGGGCGTCGAATATGGCCCGGATCGGCAGCTCGACGGCGAGAGCGGCGCGGATGCGGCAAACCAGGCGAGTGGCGAGCAGCGAGTGACCGCCGAGCTCGAAGAAGTTATCCTCGGGGCCGACACGTTCCAGCCCCAACAGATCGGCGTAGAGCTTGCATAGCAGCGCCTCCTCTGGCGTCTGCGGCGCTCGCGTGCTGCGGCCCGCCATGACGGGCGCCGGCAGCGCCTTGCGGTCGAGCTTGCCGTTCGGGGTGAGGGGCAGGGCCTCGAGCCCGACGATCGCCGACGGCACCATGTGTTCGGGCAGCCGCGCCGCCGCATGCGCTCGTAGCGCCTGGGCGTCGAGGTCTTGGCCTGCCACCGCCACGACATAGCCGACCAGCTGCTGGCCCCCTGGGCCGTCCGCGCGCGCCACCACCGCTGCCTGTGCGACCGCCGGATGGGCGCTCAGCGCCGCCGCCACCTCTGCCGGCTCGATCCGAACGCCGCGTATTTTGACCTGGTCGTCGACCCGGCCGAGAAAGTCGAGCATGCCGTCCGCCCGCCATCGCGCCAGATCGCCGGTGCGATACATCCGCTCTCCCGGCTCGCCGAACGGGCATGCCACGAACCGTTCCGCCGTCAGGCTCGGGCGCCCGCAATACCCTCGCGCCAGACCCGTCCCCGCAATGTACAGCTCACCCGCCACACCTGCCGGCACCGGACGCAGCCTGCCGTCGAGCACGTACACACGAGTGTTCCAGATCGGTCGGCCGATCGGAGGAGGTTCCGGCGCCGTCAGCGGACCACTCATCGTCGCGAAGACCGTCGTCTCGGTCGGACCGTAGACGTTGATCATCCGGCGCTCAGCCGACCATCGCGCCACGAGGTCCGGCGAACAAGCCTCGCCTCCGACCAACAAAGTGGGCAAGGCGGTCGAGACGTTGGCATCGCTGCTGGCCAGCGCGGACGGCGGAATCAGGGCATGGGTGATAGAACGGCGGCGCAAGGTGGCGGCGAGTTGGCTGCCGAGCAGTGGGCCGGGCGGCGGCAGCACCAGGCAGGCACCCCCTGCGAAGGCTGTCAACAGCTCCCAAACAGCGGCATCGAAGCTCACCGAGGCGAATTGTAGCACGCGGGAGGCGCTCGTGACGCCTAAGCGCTCGATCTGGCTTTCCGCGAAGCCGGCGAGGCCGCAATGCGAAACGGCGACGCCCTTGGGTGTTCCGGTGGAGCCAGAGGTGTAGATGACGTAGGCGAGGTCGCGAATATCGAGCCGGCGAACGCGGTCGGCGTCAGTGGGAGGGGTGGCAGGGGCAGCGGCGATGGTGGCCCGCAACTGCGGCTCGTCGAGCAGCAGGCGGACGGGGCCGGCCGCAGGCAGGCGGGCGGCCAGTGCGGAGGTGGTGACCAGCGCCGCCGGGCCGGCGTCGTCGAGCATGAAGCCCAGTCGAGCCTCGGGATAGCCGGGATCGAGCGGCAGGTAGGCCGCTCCCGCCTTGAGGATGGCCAGCAGCGCAACGACCATCTCCGGCGAGCGCTCCAGGCAGATCGCCACCACCTGATCGGGCCCGATTCCCAGCCCGATCAGGTGATGCGCCAGCCGGTTAGCGCGGGCGTCAAGTTTGGCATAGCTGAGTTCCTGATCCTCGAAGATGAGCGCCGTGGCCGCGGGGCTGCGGCACACCTGCTGCTCGAACAGCGCCGGCAAGGTGGTCTCAGGCACCGGCCGGGCAGTGGCATTCCACTCCTCCACGATCTGCCGGCGCTCCGCGGGTGAAATAATTTCAAAGCGCTGTATCGGTATATCGGGCCATACCTCCAAAGCTTCTACCAGTTGTTCTAGTGCATTGGTCATATAGGTGCAGATCCGATCGACTTCGCTCGTCGACGCCATTTGCACCGTGAGGCGGAAAGTGTCTCCCAGATCGTCCACCGAAAACGTGAGGGGATAGTTGGACCGCTCCTCAAAACCGAGAAACTCAATTCCCTGCTCGGCGCGATCCAATTCACCAGAAATCTGTGGTTGGTCGCGTTGCTGACGGTAGTTCAGCAGGGCACTGAACAATGGCGCCGGCGCCAAGACCCGGCTACAACGCTGCGCTAAGAGGAGCGGCGCGTGCTCATGGCTCACCAACCGTGCTAGCAGGCCATGCGTCAGTCTTACGCCATCTCGCGGGCTCAGACCGCCAATCCTGATTCGGATCGGTAGCGTATTGATGAATGGTCCCTGTGCTCGATCCGCGCCAATGCCGGCTTGGAGGCGGCCGGTCAGCACGGTCCCGAACACGACGTCATCTCGTCCTGACACTGCTGCCAGCACATGCGCCCACGCTAGGTGAAACAGGCTGGCCGCACCGGCTCCGACTGCTTGCGCGGCTGCCTGCAGCCGCCCAGCGAAACGGGAATCCAGCGTCCGGCTTGCCTCCACGATCGCCGTCCCATCCTGTTGGACATCGAGCAAACCGAACGGCGCCGTCGGCTCATCGACATCACCCAGCATTTCCCGGAAAAACAATTCGTGCTTCTCGTCGGTCAGGCCGAGCCGAGCTCGTGCCACGAACTCACGGAACGGCTGCGCCACTGGAAGATGGTCGGCCCGGTTCGCTAGATGCGCCCGGATTTCCTCAAACAGCAGCCTCAAGGACGTAGCATCGTCCACCATATGATGGAAGAGCAACTGCAGGACCCAGCGATTGTTAGACGGATCCTGTGCTATATGGGCCCTTAGCAGCGGCGCCTGTGTGAGATCCAAGCGAAAATGTCGGGGGTTGAACTGCACGCGGAGCTGGTCCGCGATATCACCTGCATGCGGATCGAGACTGATCTCTTCGACCGCGAGATGCGCCTGTCGCCATACCACCTGCACCGGCTCTACCATGTCCTGCCAAAGCACGGCGGAACGCAGGACATCATTTCGGTGGATCGCTGCCCGTAGTGCTTGCAACAAGTTGTCCACGCGCGGCCGGCTGTCAACGCCCACCGTCACCTGCGACAGGTAGGGATCGCCCGCAGTTGCCGTCAGATGATGGAACAGCATTCCCTCTTGCAGGGGTGTCAGTGGGTAGATGTCCTGGATATTCGCCACTCCGCCGGGCACATGTTCGACGATCCGAGCGATCTCCCGCTCGCTCAGCTGCACCAGCGGCAGCATGGCTGGCGTTATCACTTCGCACTGCGGCGGAATGCGGTTTTCAGGAACCTCGATGAGGTTACTGCGGCAAGATGTTACTGCTGCCGCTAAGGCAGCCAGTGTGGGTGCTTCAAAAATCGTGCGCACATCGGCGTGAAAGCCTGCCTGGCCTGAGAGTGCAATCAACTTTGGTACCAGCAGCGAATGGCCGCCTAGCGCAAAGAAATTGTCGTGTCGACCGACACGCTCAAGCTGCAGCACCTCAGCCCAGATCGCTGCCAGGAGCTGTTCTGTATACCCCTCAGGCGGCACATAGTCATCTTTGGCCGTCGCCATGACGGGCGCCGGCAGCGCCTTGCGGTCGAGCTTGCCGTTCGGGGTGAGGGGCAGGGCCTCGAGCCCGACGATCGCCGACGGCACCATGTGTTCGGGCAGCCGCGCCGCCGCATGCGCTCGTAGCGCCTGGGCGTCGAGGTCTTGGCCTGCCACCGCCACGACATAGCCGACCAGCTGCTGGCCCCCTGGGCCGTCCGCGCGCGCCACCACCGCTGCCTGTGCGACCGCCGGATGGGCGCTCAGCGCCGCCGCCACCTCTGCCGGCTCGATCCGAACGCCGCGTATTTTGACCTGGTCGTCGACCCGGCCGAGAAAGTCGAGCATGCCGTCCGCCCGCCATCGCGCCAGATCGCCGGTGCGATACATCCGCTCTCCCGGCTCGCCGAACGGGCATGCCACGAACCGTTCCGCCGTCAGGCTCGGGCGCCCGCAATACCCTCGCGCCAGACCCGTCCCCGCAATGTACAGCTCACCCGCCACACCTGCCGGCACCGGACGCAGCCTGCCGTCGAGCACGTACACACGAGTGTTCCAGATCGGTCGGCCGATCGGAGGAGGTTTGTGCCGATCGTGTTCATCGAGCGTGCATAATGCATATAAGCTGTCGCCGGTGGCTTCCGATGCGCCATAGAAGTTGAAGAACCGCGCCTCCGGCAGGCGCGCATTCAGAGCGGCGACATGGCTTCCGAGCAGCGCTTCACCGCTGGCCAGCCAAGCTCTGCACGAGATCAGGCTGTGCAAACCGGTCTGATCGAGCACGGCATTGAGCAAGCTCGGTACAAGGGTGACCCCAGAGACGCCTCGCAACTTGATCAAGTTTGCGATCTTGGCAGGGTCCCTAGCCATAGCACATGGTGCCAGCACGACCGAACTCTTATGGACCAGTGCCCCAAGGAGTTCGGTTGAGCCGTCAATGAAGCTGATGGAGCTTTTCGCAAGCACCGGCCCCTGTCCGTAGACCTGCAGCTCTCCAATCCAGCTCAAACGATTGACAAGGCCGGCATGAAGTCCGGCGACGCCCTTGGGTGTTCCGGTGGAGCCAGAGGTGTAGATGACGTAGGCGAGGTCGCGAATATCGAGCCGGCGAACGCGGTCGGCGTCAGTGGGAGGGGTGGCAGGGGCAGCGGCGATGGTGGCCCGCAACTGCGGCTCGTCGAGCAGCAGGCGGACGGGACCGGTCGCAGGCAGGCGGGCGGCCAGTGCGGAGGTGGTGACCAGCGCCGCCGGGCCGGCGTCGTCGAGCATGAAGCCCAGTCGAGCCTCGGGATAGCCGGGATCGAGCGGCAGGTAGGCCGCTCCCGCCTTGAGGATGGCCAGCAGCGCAACGACCATCTCCGGCGAGCGCTCCAGGCAGATCGCCACCACCTGATCGGGCCCGATTCCCAGCCCGATCAGGTGATGCGCCAGCCGGTTAGCGCGGGCGTCAAGTTTGGCATAGCTGAGTTCCTGATCCTCGAAGATGAGCGCCGTGGCCGCGGGGCTGCGGCACACCTGCTGCTCGAACAGCGCCGGCAAGGTGGTCTCAGGCACCGGCCGGGCAGTGGCATTCCACTCCTCCACGATCTGCCGGCGCTCCGCGGGCGCGAGCAGCTCAAACGAACTGATCGGCCGCCCGGGCGCGGCAAGCACAGCCTCAAACAACAGCTCCAGTCGCGCCTGGTATGCGGCCAGATCGGCGGACGCGTAGACCGTCGCATTGGCATCGAGAGCAATCTCCAAGGGCGCGTCGGCACCGCGATCGAAGACGTAAAGGTCGAGGTCCCGGACCGGGCCGTTGGCCAAGTTTCGCGCCGCCGCAACATGACCCCCAAAGCTGAGCGAGTAGTCGAACGGCTCAATGTTGATCGCGGTGGTGAACAGATGCTGCCGATTGGCCGCGAGGCCGAGGTCACGGCGCAGGTCCTCATACCGATACCTCTGATGGCGCAGCGCTTGGCGTACCTCCCGGCCAACCTGGCCGATCAGGTCCATGAGGCTTGTGCCTGGCGTCACCGCCAAGCGCAGCGGCACCACATTCGAGACCATGCTCGGAATTTGCCGCAACGTCCGGCCCGCGCGCGCCGTGACCGGGCAGCCGATGACCAGGTCCGCTTGGTCGTGCATTCGATGGAGATAAGCGACCCCCAGCGCGATCATCAGTTGTGGCAGGGTGGCGCCGGCCCTCCGTGCCAGATCCCGCAACGCTTCTCCTGTCTCAACCGGTAGATGTGCCCGATGACGCAGGATGTCGCCGCCCGTCGATCGCCACCCAAGGGCACCCGCCGGTTCAGGCCGGTCTGCAAAGCGCTTGGTCCAATACGCTCGATCCCGCAGGAAAGCTTCTGTCTGGCGGTACTCGGCATCCGACGCAAGCAATTCCGCAAATGTGGGGAACGGGGAACGCTCCGGCACCCGGCCTGCGGCCAACGCCGTGTACACATCAGCCAAACGGCGCGCCAGCAGCGCCGCGCCGTAACCGTCCATGACTATGTGGTGATAATGTTGGAACCAGAAGGCACGGTCAGGCCCCGCGTGGAACAGGGCGTAGGCGAAGAGCGGCCCGTGCACCAGATCGGCCGGCCGGGCGAGGTCCGCCTGCATCCAGGCCTCTGCCGCAGCGCGTGGATCGGCTTCGGCACTGACGTCGATCACCGGGAAGGACCAGTCGGTCCGGCGGCGACGAATTTGCCGCGGCCCCTCGTCACCATCGAAGAAACTAACGTGCAAGCTCTCTGCCTCGCACACCGTCTGGCGTAGCGCCCTCTCGAACAAAATTTGATCGACCGGCCCCTGGATTTCCAGATATTCGGCGATGTTATAGCGCGCGGTCCCCGGCGTGAGTTGTTCGGCCAGCCAGATTTCCGTCTGCGGTGCAGTGAGCCGATGAACGTTCTGCTGCATGCCATTCATGGCTCGCCGCTCCCCGGCTCAACACGGTACGGTGCAGAGGCCATCGGTGAGCTTGCATCGATTCTCTGCCAGCGGAGGTAACTGTCGCAGATCGGCTGCGGCACGGCATCCTGAAGCCGCCGGCCGATCAGAGCCTGCAGGGAAACCTGGAGCATTCTGCTCATTTGTTGCAAGGCGATCAGAATCGGCCGGACAGTCATGCTAGCGTGGCGCGTACACCCACGATGACCCGTCGACTGGCAGGGCACCTCCGAGACAGCGGGAAACCTTCCGGCCCTGCGCGAGACGAACCAGGTGGCAAGCGCCTGTTCAGCGAACCTGTTCACAGTGAGCTTCCTTGTCGGTTCGTGCCGCAGTGTGGTTGCTGACGGCTAAGCAACCGTCGTACCAAGTCAGAAAACTCCTCAAAACAATGCTACTCTGGAGACCGAGCTGCGCTTTATGTCCGACATTGTCAGCAATACGACATTACGGGGAGAACAAGCCTCAAGCAGGTGTCATGCTCCGACGTCGATTCCCATGATATATGGCGATATCCTCGAGGGGGGCTCTGTTGCAAAAACTCCGGTGGTTGGATAGATCCTTGTCTCGCCTGCCGTTACGCGGCCGGAGCGCCGAGATTTGAGGTGAGCAGAGTTATGGCTTCCGTCAAGGCGCTCGGTCCGATACCGAAAGCCCGCTCGACAATGCGGGCTTCTCCGCGGATGTCGCGCGTCAGGTTGAAAACAGCAGCCTGTCCTTTGCGTAGAGCCCGCATGACCTCGAAACCCTTGATCGTTGCGTAGGCGGTTTTCAACGTCTCGAACCCTTTCACCGGTCTGATCAACTGTTTTAGCTTGCCATGATCGGCCTCAATGACATTGTTCAAATATTTGACCTGCCGATGCACGAGATTTCCTCGGCATTTGCGTTCGGCCTTCAGTTCCGAAATCGCGATCCCGTAAGTCGGCGCCTTGTCGGTGTTGATGACCGTTGGCTTTTCCCAATCCTTCAGACCGTTCAAAGCCTTACCGAGGAAGCGCTTGGCCGCTTTGCCATTCCGTGTCGGAGACAGATAGAAGCCTTGGAAGGCGGTGATAGGCGACGGAGAAGTCCTCGCGGCATGCCTTATTTCCGAGCGCGCAGGCAAGCCAGCTCTTTCCGACGCCGGCGGGTCCGATCAACAGTAGGCTATGGCGCTGAGAGATCCAGTCGCAACCGGCGAGCTTCATGAATAGATTGCGGTCCAGGCCTCGGGGGGCTCGGAAGTCAGCGTTCTCGATCTGGGCGTCATGACGCAGCTTTCCACCCCAGGCGCCTGAAGATAAGGAATCCTTGCCGGTCCGGGCATTGATTGGCTCTTGTAGATTTGGAGCGGAATGCCAAGGCATCACGAAATTGCCGGACCATTCACGATCGCTTTAAATGCAAATCAAAACCTCGTGCGTCACGAAGAAAGGGTTTCGGATGATACAGATCGCCGTTGACACGCCTCAATAAATACTGCCGTTAGTATTAGGCCATTTGAAATAGTGAAGCGGCCGCGAAGCTCTCGTGGACAATCGGCTGCCGGCACACACGTGTGTGGAAGCTGAACAATAAATGAGCCATCTTCTGGAATGATAGTCACCACGGCGTCCTGGAAGCCCAGCCATTCACGCGTGAGCGGAAACCACGCCTTGAAGATACTCTCCTTGACGCTGAAGAGCAGCCGGTCCCAATTGATATGCTCGGATGCGTTCGCGATCCAACGGCGTTCCTCATGGCTCGATATGAGCGACAACACGCCTGAGGGCAGCTCCTCGTCTACTTCGGCATCGATTCCAAGCGCGATGTAGTCCTTCTGCATGGCCACCGCCGCAGCATAGAATCCGGCGCAATGTGTTATGCTGCCAACGATGCCAGACGGCCAAAGCGGTTCCCTGTTAGGTCCGCTTGGGATCGGACAAGAGGGAAAGCCAAGTTTGCACAATGCCGCCCTGGCACAGGCCCGCCCGATCGAAAATTCATGCCTTCTGCTCTTGACCGCTGTCGCAATTGCACTCTCTTCTCCGGCCATCACTTGGATTTCGGGGACTTCATTTGCTCGAGATGTTTGCACGGCAACGTTCGGTGGGAGCAGCTTTTCTAGCATGAGATTTCCGCTCATTCGAGCACGTCCTATTTGATCGGGAACTCGTGCAAGATCACGCTGGATCGGTGCATTCTCGCTCGGCGTTAAAATCAATTGCCATGCGTAAGTATGACCTCGTTTTTTTGGATTGGCTGGTCAATCCCAAGCGAATCCGCAATCATCGCCACGTTCGCATCAACTCTCAGTCTTAACCAGCCGCTCCCGGAGAAACGAGCATTTCTTTGAGATCGCCGAACTGCCTGACTATTACAAATACAGCAAGCAGCCCGGCCAGAAGCTCAGCAGTTGCCTGGCTGATTAATAGTCCTTTGAAGCCCCAAATGTCGGGCAACAGCAGTACGGCTGGTACGAATAGATATCCTTGCCTCGCGAATGAAACGACTGCACTCAGACGGGCCTTCCCGAATGACTGAAGCATTGTGATCGCTACATACTGAACACCAAAAAGCCCGAAAAAGAGATGGAACATGATGCAAGTGGAGACAGCGATTTCAGTCATGTCCTCGCTGTCGCTGAAAAGTCGGACGATTGGCCGGGCGAAAATCACAACCACAGCAGAAAAGCTGGCTGAAAATGCAACGGCTATAGAGAGCATGAACTTAGCAGCCCTCTGTACCCGAGCGAAATCCTGTGCTCCCCAGCTGAAACCGAGAACCGCCTGGGAGCCTATGCATAGGCCAGTGATTGGGAGTGCCCCGATCGTCAACAATCGTGCAGCTATGCCCACCGCGGCAACGGAATTGTCGCCGAATTGCGCAGCGGCCCTGTTCAAGAGCACGAACGCAACAGCAGACAAAATGCCAGTGATGGTTGCAGGGGCTCCAATGGCGGCGAGTTGCTGTACGCGCTCACCCCTCCAAGTTATGTAAGAGGGCCGGACACGGACAATTCCCCATTGCTTCACGAAATATAGAAGGTAGAGGCTGGCGGCGGCGAGCTGCGCCGAAAAGGTTGCGAGCGCCGCCCCGCGAATTCCGAGGTGCAGGGAAAAAATCAGAATCGGATCGAGCGCGGCATTCAGCACAAAAGCCGTGATCATGGTCCACATGCTGAAGCGTGTATTACCCTCAGCCCTCACTATAAACCCGTTGACCATATTCAATAACATCAGAGTGTAACCAAATAGGAGCGTCGATGCGTAGTCGAGTGCGGCTGGCATTATGGTCGGACTGGCGCCGAGCAACGCGAGAACGTCGCGCAAACCGAAAAGCAGAGCGCCGGTAAGTGCCACTCCGATCGGAGCCGCTAGAGCGAGCGCCAAGCTCGCGCCTCGATTCGCCTCCAAAGAGTTGCCAGCGCCAAGATTGCGCGACACGAACGACGCCGCGCCGACGCCAACCCCCTGCCCAACTGCCGTGAGCAGGACGATCAAGGGTAACGTTATGCTGACTGCGGCGATAGCCTGTGCGCCGAGCCTGCCAACAAAGATTGCATTCACGAACTGTTGAAGCGCATTGATTGACAAACCGATCACGGAGGGAATGGCAAGCCGTATAACGAGGCCGGAAACCTTCCCCTTCAACAAACTAGTATGCTCCGCCGGTGAAGCCATGCGCTCATCTATGCCCTTCATCATCAGTTGCTGTGCCGGTCTCATGCGTAATTGACTCGCTGTGCAGCCTCGCCAAATGCATCGACAGTCCGCAGGAGTTCCTCGCGGAACATCGTACAGAGATTGCGGGTGGTTTCGTAGCCGACTTGTCGTGGATCATATCTCACTTCGATACGCAGTTCGTCCGATTCGTATCCGATGCGAAACCAGAAAAGGTAGTTCATAACGGACTGATCCATATCTTCGCCGATCCACAATCGGTGTGGATCTCTGCATAGCAGACGGCGCGGATAATGATGTTGGAGTCTAGCTCGATAGTTTAGCCCGATGCGGGGTAACGGCAGACGATCGATCCGCTCGCGCACAGCGGGATTCTGGTTCAAGAACTTCAGAGCACGGAAACCTATGCCTTGGCGCGGCAGCGAGCTGCGCTGCCGATATATGGAGCGGGCGCGGTCCAGACGAGACTCCGTTCCGGTAAGGAATAACGGAAGCGGCACCAGTTCACCGACATAACCGATGATTTGAGACGGGTCGATATCGTCGAATAGATGTCCCCTCGTCGAGGTGAGGCTGTCAATCCAGAGGGAGTAATTTCCAAAAGCGCGGCCAAATGCCCCCGAAATAGCCGCGAGCATGAGATCAAAATCCTCGCAATGCGCAGACCTCGCCGCAACCTTGAGAAGTTTCCCGGTTGTCTCCTCATCGATCCTTAAATGATATGTTGCCTGGTCTTTCCAAAGTGGCGCGCAGAATTCTTCATCGATCTGCTTCTCAGCGCCAATGTGGTGGAGCCGTTTGGCTGTTTCGGTTGAAAAACCGGCCGCAGACGAGCCGGCGTCGCTTACCCGCATGTCAAACCGTTCATATGGAAGGCCTTCCCAGTGCTCGAGCTCCGTTTCGGCTTCGCCATTCGCGTATCCGTCCAAACGCTTCAGCCATTGGGTCAGGGTCGTGGTCTCTGTAACCGCTGCGGTTTGGCCCGCAGCGAACGAATTGTAAGCTGCGTCCAGTGCATTCAGGAACAATCTGTATCCGACCCCATCTGCTACAAAATGATGCAGCAGAAGGAGCAAATAGTAATCGCCGCTTTCCGACGTCCGGAAAGCTGAGACCCTGATAAGAGATGTCAGACCGTCAAATCGAAACGAGCGCTGACGCTCCGCACAGGAGCGCTCAATGACTGCGAGTTGTTCCGATGTGTCTAGACCGACGAGGTCTATTTCCTCTATGAGGGGATGGGGTATCGATCCGATTACCTGCGAGAGGCCGCCCTTAGTTTGCACGATGCGGAGCCTAAGTCCTTCCTCCCGGCCGGCGACATGCGCAAGCGCATGTTCAAGAGTAGAGACGTTTAAGAGGCCGGCGGGCATGAAGAAGAGATCGCCGATATTGTAGTGCTCGCCGATTCCGACACGACTATTCCAATGTGAGACCGCAGGGGTCATTTTCAGCGGTTCATCGGAAACGGGCTCGGCACAGGTCATGGCCGAGGTCTGGTGCGTTACCAGCTCGCGGATTGTCGGTTTCCGGTGCAGTTGGCTGACTGTCAAGTTCAGTCCCGCCCTACGAGCCAGTGTAACGCAGCGCACGCTGAGGAGCGAATTTCCACCGATGTCAAAGAAGCTATCATCGATGCCGACAGATTTGGCATCCAACAGCTCGCGCCAGACATCGGCAAGGAGCCGCTCCCTCTCCGTCCGTGGCCTAGCGGATTTGGTCCTTCGCATCTTGCGGGACGAGACGGAAGACAGACGAGCCCGATCAATCTTCCCGCTTGCAGTGAGCGGTATACGGTGCACGATTCGAACATCTGACGGAATCATGTAGGAGGGCAGTGTCTGCCGCAGATGGTTGACAATGGCTCCAGAGGTCAGGCCGTCGAGAGCTGGGACCACAAGGGCAACCAGTCGCCGATCATCGTCTTCGCCCTGAACAAATGCGGCGGCCTGCGCAACACTGGAATGAGAGACGAGCGCCGTTTCAAGTTCCTCCAGCTCAATTCGGAAACCCCGAAGCTGAATTTGGTTATCTGCTCGACCGCAAATTTCCAGAAGGCCTTTGGCGGAGATGCGGGCAATATCACCGCTGCGATAAAGGATGCTGTATTGACCTCCGCCGTACGGATTCGGAACGAAACGGTGCTTTGTTCGCTGTGGGTCCTTCCAATACCCGGTGCTCACGCACCGTCCGGCAACGCAGAGCTCACCTGCGACTCCGGCGGGAACCTGTTTCAATTGTGTGTCAAGAACGTAAACTTTTACATTGTCGATCGGGCGCCCGACCGGCACAGCTGAAGAGCCGTCGTCGGCGTTCGATGTTCGGTACACGGCTGCATTAGACGCGCACTCGGTCGTGCCGTAAAAATTCCATAGCGGCACATCTGGAAAGCACTCTCGCCAGCGAATGGGAAGCGACGGCGGCATCAGTTCAGCGCTGCTTGTGACCAGGCGCAAGTTGGTTGTTTCCGGATGTCGCTTTTGAGAAGCGATTAAACCGGACAGAATGGGCGGAGAGGCAAACAACCGCGTGACGCGATATCGTGCCAATGCCCTCAATAAGAGGTCGGGGTCGAGCACCTGCTCTTGCGTCAGGATCAGCGTGGGCACTCCCTTCAGCAACCCTCCAAAATACTCCCATACCGCGGCAACGAGTGTTGCTGACTTCTGTGCCACCATCACGTCGACGCCATCGAAGGGAAAGCATCGCCACATCCAGTTCAGTCGGTTGAGTATCGCAGATTCGGGTATGAGTACGCCCTTCGCCTTCCCCGTTGAGGATGAAGTGTAAATTAGGCTGGCCGCGTCCTGAGTGGGCAACTCGACAGTTCGGTGGCAGATCCGTCCAGGGCCGGATGCAGCTTGGAGGACAGCCAGGTCGACGCACGGCACGCCGAAATCGACCCCTGCGTCCATGCCGGTATGAATAAGGAGCCTCGCGCCGCTATTTCTTACGATGTGGCCCACCCGGTCCCTTGGGTAATCAGGCGAGATCGGCACAATCGTTGCCTCCAAATCCCTGATTGCCAAACTTGTTGCCGCTACATCCGGCGACCGGTCGACCAGCATGGCGACGATGTCGCCCGCTCCCACCCCGCAAGTTCGCAGAAGCGACTGGATTGTAGCCATTCGGTCGCGCAGTTGGCCAAAGGTGATTTCTCCGAACTCGCCGAAGTACGCCACCCGATCGCTGTTTGAAGCGCTTACCTGATTGAACGCCTCCGTAAGTGAAGGCTGGTCCTCATACGACTGCTCGTCGCCCTTGAGGGAGTTTAGGATGACGATTTCCGACGGGCTGGGGGCGCTCAGGGCGACAATCGACTCGGCAGACCTATCAACACAGGCAGCAATGAGGTGGCGAAGATTATCGGCCATGCGGGCGATCACATCGCTTGAGAATGTGTCTTGCGCATAAGCCAGCTGCATTGCAATTTCATCGCCTTCATCTTGTGCATAAAGGGTAAGGTCGAACTTCACATAACCCGTGTCGTATTCGCGAAATGTCAGTTGCAGATCGCGTTTGCCCGATGGCTCCGGCGGCTCGGAGTACATGTTGAACATGACTTGGAAGATCGGCGATCGACCATGCTCGCGCAGGAACCTGGTATCTCTAACCATCCAGCTGAATGGATAGTCCGAATTCGCGATGGCATCGCTCATGAGGTCCTGCACATGAGCCGCGTGAGCCGCGAACGACTGATTGATGTCGATCTTCGTTCGGATTGGCAGCATGTTGAGGAAAAAGCCTACGATTTCCTCGGTGCCTGGTTGGCTACGCACGACGTGCGGCATACCAACGACAACGTCGTCTTGGCCGCTATACATACGCAACAGCAGCTTGAAGCATGCCAACAGGACAGCCGAAGTCGTGCACCTGTGCCGGCGCGCAAAATCTCGCACGTGGTCAGACAGCTCGCCGCCAAGATGAACCGCATGCGAGTTCCCGCGGTAGGAGCTCACTTTCGGCCGCACTCGATCGTCCCCGAGCGAAAGTACGGGAGGATTGTCGCCTATTTGCCGGCGCCAATAGCGGCGCTGGCCCTCCAGCGACTCCGGTGTAACATTTTCACTTTCCCAGAGCGCATAGGTTGAGAGTGATGGGCGATCCGTCGGAGAGACGGCAGAGTCTCGGGAGTATCTCGTTTGCAAATCTCTGAGCAGGATCGAAATTGACCATGCATCTATGATAATTTCGTGCGCGGTTATCAGCATGAGATGATCGTCCGCGCCAAGACGGATCAGCCGTGGTCGAAACAAATGCCCTTGGCTGAGATCAAAAGGGTTGGCGAGCTCCTTCAGTCGCAGTTCCGTCACAAGTTCCTCGGCCTGCTGTTCACTTAGATCGGTGGCATCTATCAACTCCAGATCGGCGCTCGGCGGATCATCAAAAATCTGAACCGGCCAGTCTTCGTCGATGAAGCGCGCGCAAAGCGCGTCATGCGCCTGAACAACGTCGCGCCAAGCTTTATTGAACGCGATCAGATCGATAGCACCCCGGATACGCACGCCGCCCTGAATCGTGTAGTTTTTCACGGTCGGATCAAGCTGCCAGAGAAACCAAAGGTGTTCTTGCACCCGCGTCAGGGGTGATCGCCTGAGGTTCCCGCAGGCTGGCAGTATCGTCTGCATCGTGTCGGATGGGCTCGATATTGACGCAGCAAGCGACCTGACGGTCCCATTCAGGACAATCCTGAAGTCCACCTTAGTCCCGAGCTGCCTTTGAACCTGAACCAATATAAGCATCGCTCGGAGCGAGTCGCCACCGAGGTCGATAAATTGGTCGCTGACGCCGATATCCTTGATCCGAAGAACGCTTGACCAAATATCCCGTAGCGTCCGTTCGAGTTCGGTCTTTGGTTCCTCGAATGGATTCGGCAGCTCGGGTCGAATGGTCGTCGAATCCGGCAAGGCGGTAAGATCCACTTTTCCGTTTCGGGTAACCGGAAGCCGGTCGACGCGAATGATGCGTTCCGGCAGCATGTAGGCAGGAAGCGCTTCGGCAACGAAGCTTCTGAGTTCTCGTTCTGAAAGTTCGGCAGGAGCCGACACATAGGCGACAATTCGCCGTGGTCCTGTTTGCCGGTCGGTGTTGTTTATGTCCCGAGCCGTGAGCTTCACGCTCTCGGCGACGGGTGCAACCGCGGCGGCGGCATTTACCAGAGGGTGAGCGCAGAGGCGAGACTCGATCTCTCCAAGTTCGATCCGGTGCCCGCGGATCTTGATCTGACGATCTCGTCGACCAAGGCACTCCAGCAGGCCGTTCGCCCTGATGCGCCCGAGATCGCCGGTCTTATAGAGCTGCCGATGGGATGGGTGCTCCGAGAATGGATTTGACGAAAAGGCTTCCTTGGTCCGCGCTTCATCATTGATGTAACCATCAGCGACACCGGCGCCACTAACACAAATTTCCCCAACTTCTCCCGTCTTGCACAGACGCAACCCGTTAGCGACGTAAACCTTAAGGTTGGCAATCGGCTTACCGATGGGGACATAGGCGTCAGCTGTGCTGGGCGGGAGAGATATCAAATGATGCGTAACTCCATCCGCACATTCAGTCGGGCCGTAGTGATTGAGAATTGGTATTTGAGGATAGAGTGTCAGCCAGCTGCGCGCCAATGCGGGCGTCAGCGGCTCGCCGACCGTGGACACCATGCGTAGGGCGTCGAGAAGCCGCCCGTCGGCCGAAAGGGCCTGCAGATATTCGACGAATACCGCAAGCACCGATGGGACGAACTGGACGATTGTCGCGCGATGTGCCTGCAAGGCCTCAAGAAGGGCCATCGGAGATCTCACCGTCGCATCATCTATGATCGCGACGCAAGTGCCGACACATAACCCTGCCAAAAGCTGCCACAGTGAGATATCAAAGCCGTGCGAAGCAGTTTGTGCGACACAGTCCCTATCGCTGAGCTCGAGTGCATCTATCTTGGCCATCAAATGGTTGTTTAAGCCAGCGCGCTTGACCATCACTCCTTTAGGTTTGCCCGTCGAGCCGGACGTAAAAAGAATGTAGGCAAGACGGCTTTCAATCGAAGTAGGCACTGCAGCAGAGGCACGGCCGCCGAGTAGCGCCGTCTGCACCGTCAAAAATTCTGGGCTGCAGTTGCCGCTTTCCTGAAACAGACCAAGCGCTTTCGGTCTTTCCGGCCCAATGATCAGGGTGCATTCACTCTGCTCAATCATGAAAGAAATGCGGGAGGCCGGCAAGGATGGATCAAGCGGCAAATAAGTTGAGCCGCTTTTCAGAATCGCGATTACAGTGGTTGCCCAATGAAGGTTTCGTTCACCACAATAGCCAACGACCATGCCCTGCGCCTTGCGCTCTCGCAGCGCTCTCGCAATTCGATCCGACTGCACTCGCAGGTCACCATATGTGAGTTCTTCCGCGCCATGCTTAATCGCTATCCTGTCCGGGAACGACACCGCGATTTCATCTATAGCGGCGACTAAATCGATAGGCTGACTTCCGACATTTTCGGACTTCGCAGTCTGGCCTTCGTTGAGCATAAGTTTCCTCGTAGGTTGGGGCGGTTAGTAGGTCCCAGCTGCCAATTTTTCCCTGTCGGATCCAGTAAGCTCCAAAAGTCATGCCAGTTACGCGAAGAGCGCTACCGCAAATTATACCGTTACGTTTCAGTAGTTTAACGGCGCGCCAGCAGATTGCGTCGGACCGGCGCGTGTCGCGAAATCGACGAACCCGACAATAGAGCAGCCCACTTGTGTTTTCTTGGGATATGGCCCGTAGCGGCCTGCTGCTCTTTTTGCGCCGGGGCATGTGGGGATGGGCTCAGGTGCTGGCCGAACCAGCAATCACCCCGCGAGAGCAGAATTACCCATCATCAATTGCTTGGCCGCTGCACCGCGGACACAGCGCCGTCGTCATCCTCGACGCAATTCAGGAGTTGGAACAATCCTGCCGCCAGCTATTGGATGGCAAAGATAAACGGCAGTTCGCCGAAATCATTATCTGCCTGCATAAGATCCTGCACGGCTTGAGCAGCAACGGACCGCTCAGGGACTTCAACGATATCTTGTTCTTTCAATCGGCAAGGTTCTGGTTTTTGCTTCTTGAAAAGATGAACTTTCGTCAGCAGGTCGAAGACCTTCTGGATGAGCTGCGAATGATCCGCCGAAGCCTCGAACTGAGAGATGTTCGCTTGGTGGCGACGGTTCACAAATCACATCTTGCGATGGTGTTGTCCCGGCTCGATGCGATAGAGGCTGACAGTCAGCTCGTTTAACCCACGAGGTCCCTACGGCCACTGTGCGATCACAAGCAGCTTGCTGTTCGCCGGAGTCGTTCGTCAGGGCCAGGGCCTGGCGTTTTAGAGCATAGAATGGGGTCAGGAGATGACGACTATAGGCGTTATCGGCACAGGGGATTTCTCCGCGTATCTGATTGTCACCTTAAGACGGGGTGGCCATACAGGGCGGATCATCCTCTCGCCGCACAATCGCATAAAGGCTGAGGACCTCCCGGCGCGTTATGGTTGCACCGTTGCGGTGGATCAACTGAGTTTGATAGAGGAGGCCGACTGGATCCTGCTTGCAGTGCGACCAGAGCAGCTCGCTTCAGCGTTGCCTACGCTAGCGCTAGGGCCGGGCCAGACGCTAATTTCAGCTGTCGCCGGCATCGCTGCTGCCGAACTACGTGTCGCAACAGGTGGCAGCATCCAGGTCGTGCGCATCATGCCGTCGAGTTACATCGAGGCGATTGGTGACGGCCTCATTCTGATGTTTCCCGCGTGCCCGGAAGTGGAAGCCGTTTTGGCTGCCGCGGGAAAAGTTCTGGTTCTGAACCATGAGGACCAACTCGACCTCGCGATGATCGGAGCCTGCCTGGCGGGCTGGACGTATCGCTTTATCGCTGAGCTCGAAAACTGGTTTGTCGAGCGTGGACTCGAGCCAAACCAGGCCCGGGCGCTGGTTGCGGGAGATATAGCCGGAGCAGCCGCCTATGCAACGGTACTGCAGGATGTCTCTCTCAATGCGATTTCTGACGCTATCGCAACACCGGGAACTTTCACGAAGACCGGCCTAGACCATCTCGCGCGGACAAACGCGGCTGTCCCTTGGGTCGAAGCTCTGGAAATCGTTCATCGCGACTTGCCCGCATCCCGCACTGGTCAATCGAATATGCAGATGCGCTCAAAGGAAACACGGTAGGAACTTTCACGCGTGTCAACGTGCGCCTCGTCACCGCGCGCATCGGATCGATGTCGGCCGCGGCGAAGCCTCCCTTCGGACTGCCGCTCGCTAGCCGCAGGCCGAAGGCAATGCCTCGGCTCAATGCCAAGGCGTGTACTCATAGACGATTTCAAGGTCGTCCTCGGCGTCGATTTCTTCGGAAGGGCGCATATTCTTGTGGCTGGGTGGTCGCCTCGTCAGTCAAACCTGAGTATTGAAGCGGAGGACAGCCGCACTCAGGCTTAAGATATTGGCGCGGGCTGCGTTCACGGGTGTTCGGGCTGCCGATTGGATGGATGGAGTTAGTCATGTCGATCGAAGTTCGCGCGCGATTGTCGAAAGGGCGTTTGGCCGGGCCCAAAAGATGGGGGCTTCCCATCGAAAGGTCCGAAGAGTTTGAGCGCTGGGTCGATGAATGGACAAGAGGCGAGATCGAGATCGCCACGCTGCACCAACGCTAGATCGAATTGCTGAAAAGGCGGGAGCAGGCTTGGCGCAACTGCTGAGGTCAGCGACAAACCAGATGCGCTATTCCGCTCGTTATGGTTCAGTGTTGCAGAATTCCGCATTCTAGTTTATCTTCTGGCCGTACGATATTCCGTACGTCAACCTTTATATGAGCGATATTCCGCATGACTACCACGATTTTCAACGCTCTTGGCGAACAACTCTTGGCCGCCCGTAAACGGCGAGGTCTCAGTCAGCCCGCACTTGCGACAAGGCTCGGCCGGGACCGGGCCCGAATATCGGAACTCGAACGGGACCTTGCGACGGATCGGCGGGGTAGGGACCGACTGACCCTGTTTGCCGAAATCTGCGATGCACTCGACCTTATGCCGGTCCTGCTGCCGAAGTCCCGGGTCGGGGAAGTGAGGGCGCTGATTGGCGATAAGGGGGAACAGCCGAATAGAAGTGCGGCGGCCAGCGCATTCGAGGAACTTTTTGTCGATCTCGATGAAGACGACAAAGGGGAGCCGTGATGGCGAAATCTTCGGCGATCCTCGGCGTCCATCTTCTGGATCAGACACAAGGGAAGGTTAGGGTAGGCACCCTGACGCGCGACAGTGACGGCGCAGTCGCGTTTGTCGTTGCGGAAACATTCCTACGGGATCCAAAGCGGCCAATTCTGAGCCTGGGTTGGTTCGATCCTGACGATGACGAGGGCACACGCAATCATCTGGCGCGGCGCGGTGACAAAATTGGGCTTCACGGCACATTGCCACCATGGTTTTCAGGGCTGCTTCCGGAGGGCGCCCTTAGGGATCTCGTGTTGAACGAAATGGGGCCGGGCGATCACGACGAATTCGACGTTCTGAGCCGCCTGGGTGGCGATCTCCCCGGCGCAATTCTCGTCGTACCGGAAACAGCGATCCCAGCGTCAGCCGGCCCGATCACCATCGAAAAGGTACATGGCGTGGATGTCGCGCTGCCTGACGGCGCGGTCAAATTCTCGCTCGCAGGTGTCCAGCTCAAGTTCACAGCCAACGTCGAGGGCGAGCGACTGACGGTTCCCGGTCGCGGTAACACCGGCCGTTGCATCATCAAGGTCGCAAGCGAGCGATTCCCGGGTTTGCCCGAGGCTGAATACGCGGCCATGCATATGGCAAAAATGATTGGCGTGCGAACCGCAAATTGCCGGCTTGTCTCCAGCGATGTCATCAGCGGCGTTCCAGCGGAACTCTTGGCCCACGGAAAACGCGTTCTCGTCGTCGATCGCTTCGACCGTGCCGACGATGATCGTCGCATTCACATCGAAGACGCAGCCCAAATTCTGGGAGCGATAGGCGATCGCAAATACACGATGGCGACGACTGAAACCATCATCAACATGGTGCGCCGCTTCAGTACCGATCATCGCGATGACATATTGGAATCCATCCGCAGGGTTGTTGCAGACGTGCTTTTGGGCAATGGCGACAACCATCTTAAGAACTGGTCTTTTTGCTTTCCGGCACCCGGCGAAATCCGATTGTCGCCTGCCTACGATATCGTCCCGACCGTACTTTACATTCCATCCGACACTATGGCGTTGAGGTTCGTCAAAACCCACAGCTTCGAAAACGTGAACCTTCATCGCTTTGAGAGGGTCGCAAGTTTTCTTCGCCTAGACGAGAAGCTGATCACCCGCGAGGTCGTGGCGACAGTCAATCGTGCGCTGGAGCATTGGCCGACATTGGCGCCCGAATTGCTCGGAGAAAAGAAAGCAAAGCAGCTTCTCGATCGCCTCGAGACTCTGACCCTGGTGGACGAAGTACACCGTCAACCGTAGTCTTCGACCGTGCCGGATCGGCTTGAGCTCCGGGTCTTTGACGCTGGCGAACTTCATCTATGGCTTTCGCAGTACGTCGCAAAACGAAGTGCGGGGACCACTTTTTTACCTTTTATTTTCAATGTGATACAGATGTCAAAGCTGATTAGCAGTGCGACTTCTCCAGCCAGTTAGAAACGCGCCACTGGTTCTGCCGGTAGCCCCCGATCCGACCGGCTGGGCCGGGTTGAAAGGGCGGAGCGGGGGCGGGTGATAACGCTCCCCTTCGACTTTAGCTTTCTCAGTAGCAATTGTTCTGTCGTCGGCTGATACTCCTCTACACCGCATGGGGCGGATAGGGATCGAAGCCGCACGATGCTTCCGGAAATCAACCTGCAAGGTGACGTCGATGTCGCCGCGCTGTCACCTCTTCTTCGCGGCATGCTTCTGTCCGTTGCCTATGCTGACGGTGAGGGTGGCATAGGATTGACGGCGACCGGCGCCATGAACCGCAAATTCGTGCATTGGGCCGCTGTGAACTTCCTCTGGCCCGACTTCACGGCCGAAGACCTCTACAGCATGAACAAAGTGCTGAACGAAAACGACATGCCGCCGCTCTGGGTCGTGCGGGACATGACCCGCCATCTGAAGCTTCTTCGCCGGAAAAAGGATGTGCTGCTGCCAACCAGACGTGGCCGCGAGTTCCTGATGAACCCGCAGGCCTTCTTCGATCTCGTCGCCACGGATTATCTCTATTCCTATGTCCACGCCACCGAGCGCAAAGAAGAGGTCCAAGCTCGGTTAGGTTGGTGGCGCATG
Source organism: Rhizobium sp. NXC24 (assembly GCF_002944315.1). Lineage (NCBI taxonomy): Bacteria > Pseudomonadati > Pseudomonadota > Alphaproteobacteria > Hyphomicrobiales > Rhizobiaceae > Rhizobium > Rhizobium sp. NXC24. The sequence goes on along the minus strand of NZ_CP024313.1, from coordinate 341,153 downwards.
TTCCTCAATCTTCTCAATATCAAGGCGAGAGAGGGCTGCACGCCATTGGACGTTGTAAAAATCCTCTATCCAGACATGGCACCTCTGTCCGACACCGAAATGACCCTGGAAGCCTGGGAGCTCAAATCCGATCTCCAATATGGTGTCCTGCGGCGCCTGTGCTGGCTGGGCCTGCTTTATGAGGCACGAGAAGGGCTCACGCTTCTTCAAGACGGAGCCTTCCATAAGACGCCGCTTTGGTCCGCCTGCCTGCAGCTGGAATCAGATACGCAAAGCGACATCGGCGTGCACTGACGATCTTTATTCCGCCGCTGGTTGCCTCAATAACGCTTTCTCTCGCCGGGCAATCACCGCGGGATCGTTCATGTAATCTGTCCTCGGCTTGCGGCCACGCTTCTGATAGCCGTTCGCCGTGCTGCCGTCCCGAATGCCGAACATATGATCCGTCTGCCCGGTGCGGCGAGGGCCGCTCTTGCTCCGTTGCTGTTCTCGTCCAGCCTGCATCTCGGCGACGATCGACAGCATGTCGTCCAGACGCTTGTTCTCGACGACTTCCGGCCGATGGACCGACCGCAGCTTGTCAAAGGTTCTGTAGGGTAGGGCAAAACTCTCGTGCATGATCTCGAGACGACCGTCCGGATAATCGCAGACAATCACCTTTTGGCCGGCCAAGGGTCTGGAAACGTCGGTCGGATCGAGAATGAACAGCACCTTGTCGTAGCGCAGCGTCAAAGCCTGCGACAGCGTGCGAACTTCCTTGCGGCACATGGCGCCATCAAGGTTCTCGTGATCGGCCAACGGCCGGTGCATGTCCTTCGGATTGCGCGGCTGTTTGCCGAAACGCGCGTTGAAATCCGTAATGAACTCAGGTGCATAGGCGTTGGCTTCCTCGATCGTGTCAATGCCGCGAAGCCGCATCTCCTTGACCAGCCGATCCTGCAATGTCTGGTTGGCACGTTCCACCCGGCCCTTGGCCTGCGGGGTGTTGGCACAGATGATGTCGATGTTCAGCTCATAGAGCGCCCGGCCGAATTGTGTCAGGCCGCTCGTCCGGTCCTTCTCCGACGCATGGGTCGAACGAAAGACGCCGTGCTTGTCGCTGTAGAAGGCCAGCGGTTTGCCCCATTGCTGCAGATAGGCCTTGGTCGCGTGCAGATAGTCGAATGTGTTCTCCGATCCGGCAAACCGTAGATGTAGCAGCTTGCCGGTCGCGTCATCGATATAGACGAGCAGGGCACATTTGGGCCCACGGTTCTCGAACCACCAGTGATGCGAGCCATCGATCTGCACCAGTTCGCCAAAGCAATCACGTCGACCGCGTGGCTGGAAAACCCGTTTCTTGCGTTCTCTGCGTGAGACCCAGATACCAGCCTCGGTCATCCATTGCCGCAGCGTCTCCTTGGCGACAGAGATCCGGTGCAGCTCGATCAGCTTCTCACGCGCCAGCGTCGGGCCGAAATCCAGATAGCGTTCGCGGATCAGATCCAGCGCCGCATTGCGAAATTCCTCGCTGTGACGCCGGTTGCTCGGTTGAGATCGCTTCTTCGAAACGAGCCCGGCTGGACCATCCAGGTCATAAGCCTGCAGCAGCCGATGCACCTGACTTCGACTGAGGTCGAGCAGTTCGGCAGCCTGGACAACGCTCAGGCGTTCGTCACGGATCTTCTGGATGACTTCGAGGCGATGCAACTCTTTCTGCGACATAGTGATCAAACAGGACATGACGACTCCGACCGCTCATGGTCTCGACCAGGCTGAAGGTCGTCATCCTTGCTCCCAACCTTGGCATTGACCAGAACGTCGAGAGGCGAGACTGTCGCATCTCTAACTGGCCCAACTGTCGCATTACTAAATAGCCGCTACAACAGAAAATCAGATAAGTTCTATTATGGAACTCATAGACGGTTTGTCGGCTGTTACTCAGATGAAGGCAGCGCAATTGTGTTTTGCAAGACACCCCGACCACTTGAGCGCGGGATCGAGACGCTCAGAGAAATTACAGGCGCCCATGATAAAGATGCCCTCGTTTTTCTCGCCGCCATCGATCATTTCCAAGAGTGCCGAAACGAGAGGGCGTCCAACGCTCCTTTGCTCTGCCAAGCAGCCAACGAGGTCGGGATGAAATGCGCATCGAGCGTTTTTGCCAGAATGCGCGCGAATGCGGTCTTTCCGCACCTCCCGCTGCCCACTAAAGAGCAACCGGCTATCGATATTGGACCATCGCAGCTTACCTGTACGCCACTCGGCAACTTCACCAACGAGCGTTGACGCCCAATCGCGGGCTGCGCGGTAGCCTCTTACACTACTCAGGTCCAGTACCACCTCGCCAGACTTCGCCCGGCTAACGTTGGCTGCATTCGCAGCCAACGCAAACGCCCCAATGTCTCATCGAAACTGCGACCCTTTCGAACGGTCTTCCAAAATAGGCCAGGCGCAATGGCCACTGCTTCCGAAACATCCTCCTCTGGAGGCGTTGGACGATACACGAGGCGCGTAATGCATCCCTTGTCAGCTTGAGCTTCGGAGCCTCCAGATCAGCGTAAATGTCGGAGATCGTCGCCCATTCGTTCGGCACTTCCACGCCATGATCAAAAAGGAGCAGCACACGCTTGGAAGTGTCGATAGCGTCCTCCGTCTGATTCACCGCCCTGCGGTCGCCAACGACCAATACGAACCCAGGTGGGAAGAAGATTGCTGTCAGCAACACCCTTGAGCCAAGTCGAAGATCATGACGTGATTGTATAATGTCTGCGTGAGAAAAACCCTGGGTAGCTTCTCCCGGAGACTCGTATATGCTGCCTAAGGAATCTTAGTCCGCAGGCAACGAGATCGCGATGGCAATGCACCAGGTCCCCTCACCACAAAGCGGCTCGAGCACTCGGCCGCGACTCTGGTGGATGGTATTTCTATTTCCTGGGAAGGCCATCTTATGGTTTCAGTATCACTTTCCTAAATTCGGCAATGTCATTGCTACTGGCCGCCGCTACCGCAGCCGCACTTGCGAAATACTGTATTCGGCCGTGTTTTGGGTCCTAGCCGTCGCCTGGCTGTTTGCACTTTTGCACGGCGCACTTAGGTAGCATTCGTTGCGCCTCCATGCTGCCATATCGAGCCCAGAATTGCCGTTCCAGTGTCTTTCCAAAATGCCACACCCGGCCAAAAAAAATCTTTGAGCGCTCTTTTGTAAATGCAGCGCCGGCGAGAGCTGCTATGCATTGTTCACAAGCTTGAGGAGAACCGAATGCCGAATCCATTTGAGCAAATCCCCTTTGATGGCGCCGAGTTCGTGGACAATCCCGAACCGCGCTGCCCCTGCCTCCTGTTGCTGGACGTCTCAGGTTCAATGCGAGGACGCCCACTGAGAGAACTCAATGAAGGTCTTGTTCAGTTTAAGGATGAGCTCTATGCGGACTCTCTCGCATCCAAGCGCGTTGAGATAGGCCTCGTCTCCTTCGGCCCAGTCAGCATTGTGAACGACTTTACAAGCGTGCATAATTGGATCGTTCCCGAGCTAGCAGCGCAGGGAGATACGCCAATGGGCCACGCAATCGAGGAAGGCCTTCGGCTCCTGCGCGACCGGAAGAGCTCCTATCGCCAAAACGGAATCTCGTACTATCGCCCGTGGGTTTTCCTGATTACGGACGGAGCTCCGACAGACACGTGGCAAAATGCGGCCGCCCAGATCAAGGCTGGTGAAGCTGAAAAGGCCTTCAGCTTTTTTGCCGTCGGCGTCGACGGCGCGAATTTCGAAACGCTTTCCCAGATCTGCGTGCGCCAGCCTTTGGCTCTGAAGGAACTCAGGTTCCGCGATCTGTTCCAGTGGCTTTCCAGCTCTCTAAGCTCCGTCTCGCAATCCAATCCCGGCGACGCCGTTCCTCTCTCCAATCCTGCAACACCAGACGGATGGGCCTCAATCGCATGACCGATGGCTGGCGTTGGGCCGCGGCCCGTGCGCGTGGCACCTCTCATGTGAAGACAGGTTTGCCATGTCAGGATTTTGCGCTCAGTGAGGCTGTAGCCAGCCTCGATGAAACGGTCATGACAGTGATCGTTTCAGATGGTGCGGGAAGCGCAAAACTGGCGGAGATTGGTTCAAAATCAGTCTGCATTGGTCTGCTTCGGCTCATCCGTGGATATCTTGCAAGTCACTCCCTGTCCCAGCTTCGTGAAGAAATGGTTTGGGACTGGATAGATGATATCCGCGAATACATCAGCGCAAAGGCTAGTCGATCTGGAACACAGCGTCGCGATTTCGCGGCCACAACCGTTGCGGCTCTCATGTCTGAAAACGGCACTGTGATCTTCCACATCGGCGACGGCGCAGCCGTCGTACGCTACGAAGGAGACGACGCATGGGATGTGCCGTCTTGGCCGTATCAAGGCGAATATGCATCGACAACCAGCTTCATCACCGATGATCCTTATCCGCGTCTGACTTTTATTCGAAATGACCGTCGTGTCGATCGATTTGCAGTATTCTCCGACGGCATTGAGCGCCTAGTCCTCAATAGCGTAGATCGTTCGGCCCATGAGCCATTCTTCAATCGGATAGTGACGCCGCTAGCTTTTTCGGAGGAAGCCGGCAGGAACGTTTCTCTGTCGATAGCCCTCCGAGACTATCTTGAAAGCCCTTCCATTTGCGAACGGACAGATGACGACAAGACGCTAGTACTCGGTGTGCGCAAATGAGCACTACCGTATTCGGATCGGATGGAAAGAAGCTCACGCTTGGTATGATGCTGGGAAAGGGTGGCGAGGGCACGGTCTACCACATCCACGAGGCGGGCGATTTGGCGGTGAAGATCTACAATTCCGGCAAAGCCTTCGAGAGGAAAGCAAAAATCTTTGCCATGACGTCGGCGGCGCTCCACAAGACAACCGACATAGTCGCCTTCCCAATCGAGACTGTAAGCGACAAGAACGGAACGTTCATGGGTTTTTCCATGAAGAAGGTCGCAGGTTTTAAGAACATCCACGAGCTCTATGGGCCGGGCAGCAGGCGGACGGAATTTCCTTCTGCCGACGCCCGGTTCCTGGTGCGCAGTGCGTTCAATCTCGCGAACGCTTTTGCTGCAATCCACAATACAGGCTGCGTAGTCGGCGACGTGAACCACTCCGGCATCCTCGTTTCAAACCAGGCTATGGTAACTCTCATCGACAGTGACTCCTTTCAGTTCAATAAGGGGCCAGAGGTCTATCGCTGCACGGTAGGCGTGCCGGATTATACGCCACCTGAGCTCAGAGGTGCGGACTTCGAAAAAATGGTTCGAACGGCAAACCACGACAACTTCGGTCTGGCCGTCCTCATCTTTCAGCTGCTTTTTCTTGGGAGACATCCGTTTGCCGGCAAGCATCTGGGTCTTGGAGACATAGACATACCCACCGCCATCGGCGACCACCGTTTCGCCTATAGCGCACGTAGGGCTGAGACGCGCATGGAACCCCCGCCGCTAACACCAGCGCTCAGTGACTTTGGCAATGAAGTTTCTGACGCCTTCGAGTCAGCCTTCAGCAAGAATGGTGATCGTCCGGGCGGTCGGCCCAACGCGGCATCGTGGGTCCAAATCCTCGGCAAGCTCGAGCAGGGTCTGGTGGAGTGCTCTGCAGACAAATCACATGCGTACTTTCGGGGCGGCGCGTCGTGCCCCTGGTGCCGCCTCGAGAAATCGATGGGCCGGAGCCTATTCGCCGCAAAGATTTCAAGCACTGTTTCCACACTGAACATCGGTGACCTCATTGCTCTAATCAACCGTCCCGCTCCACCAAGCCAACCGCCTGCCCCTGAAAGCATCATCGCGGTTCCGTCTCTTACCCGCAGTCCTGCGGCGGCAGCCGCATTACATGGAAAGCAACTGACGCTTTTTGCGTCGGTTGCCGGACTGCTGATAGGCTTTTTCCTTGCCAATCAGTTGAATGGCTTCTGGGGTACCGCTCTGGTTATTGCATCAATCATAATGATGATCCGAGCCCGCCGTCCTGCGGAAGAATTTCGGGTCGAACTGCAGGCGGCGACTGCAGCATGGGAAGAGAAGAAGAAAATTTGGGAAGAGCACGCCGGGCCTGCCGTGTTCCTGAAACGAAAAAGCCACTATCTGTCCTTGGCCTCGGCTCATGCCAAACTTCCGGAACAGGAACGCGAACGGCTCCTCGAGCTCGAGCGGAAGAAAAGGGACCTTCAATTCAGGAGCCACATGCAGGGGCACTTGATCTCCCGCGCAAAAATCGGTGGGATTGGACAGAGCAGGACGGTAACGCTCTCGTCGTTTGGTTTTGACAGCGCGTGGGACGTGAAGACTCGCTCGGTTTTGGCCGTTCCTGGCATTGGTCCGAAAAAAGCCGACGCCCTTGCGAATTGGTCGTCGTCCGTTGAGAAGAAATTTGTATTCAATAGTCATATTGCCACCGATCCGCAGGCTATCAATGAGGTCAAAACGGACATAGCGCGTCAGAGGGCTGACTTGGAACGAGAGCTGAGGCGTGCTCCGGATGAGCTCAAGGAACTTCTGGATACTGCCTCCGACCTACGAAGGAACCCGCCCCCGCAATTAGTTGAAGCGTATGTACGGCTTAAGCAAGTTCAAATGGACATAGGGTAACGGTGGCGCGCGTGGCGGGACCATACCGAGACTTCTGGATAATGCTCACAATGATCGGGGTCGCTGTCTTCGCGGCGAATGCAACGTCGAAGCCTGGAACCGTATCTCCGGTCCCGGCGTCGTTACCTACTGCCTCACGCAATCAGATCGTGACCGCGCCGGTAAGTAGTCCTACCCTCACTCAGGAGAAAGTGCTTCCTGCGCCTCAGACTTCGGTGGCAACCGCAACTGCTGCCAGTGCAGACTCGCTGTCGCCCACGTCTTCCAGCACTGGGAATGCAACATCCGTTTCGGAAACGGCTCCGTCTGCTCCCATGGCCGCGCCTCAAAGCACCGCGACGAGTTCCGCCATTACGATCACGGAGCCAATCACGAGCACCGCTTCAGAACCAAACCCCGAAGTTTTCGATGGATTGATTGCCTCCATCGAGCAATCGCAGGCTACCACCGTGGCCGCTGTTGATCCTTCCAAAACAGCCGGCCCGATCTCTGCTGCGAAATTCGCTTACATGCGGGTACCTCTTGAACTTAGAGACGGACCTAGTCCCAAATACATCGTCGTCGGTAGCCTTGGTCAAAACGCTCTTGTCTCTGTCATGGAGCAAGAAGCGGGTTGGACCCACGTCAGCGGTGGCCCGGACGCGATTGGATGGGTACCCTCTGGCACAATTTCTTCCAGTTCCGTGCTCAATGTTGCCCGGAAATCGGTTCCCAACATGCGGATAGTCGAAACTCCACGTCGCGAGGGGGGCCGCTAATCGATCATGGGCCGCCGCACTGCCTCCAGCCCAATCCCTGCCGATTGCACCACCCAGAATTATTCAAATCGGTCTCCAGGATCGAGCGCGATTTGCATACTTCAGCGTCGACAGCGTTCGCAGTCGAGCAGGCGGTAGCGTCGAGAATCCAACGGCGAATGATCCGATCGGGGATGGCGACCGCTTTGTCGGTCTCGATGACCTTGCCCGTTTCTCCGATTATTTTCCGAGCGACCGGGTCCCAAGTCAGCGCGAAGTTCACTGCGCCAGAAGCTCCCTTTTTTCTGGTTGCACTGAAGGCGTACCAATCGACAATGCCGAAGACAGAACACCTGTCTGCGCAGAGCGCATGAACCGAACCTGGCCGCGCTGCGTAGATTCGTGTCGGCCATCGGTCCACGAAAGCACTTTTCTCTTTAAGTACATCCTCTCGCGAAAGATCTTTTCCGTAGTACTGGAGGCGGTCGGCATAGACGTTGCGAAGGAAGGCGGCCGCCTCGCTACTTGAGCCCGACCACACCCGTTGGAACTCGTTGAACACTTCCACTGCCCCTGCTTGGTCAGTAGGCTGCGCGCCCTGCACTATATCCGTCCAGGTGCCTGAACCACTGGGCTGAGCCGTTACCAGCTGATAACCCGCCATATCTACAAGGTTCAATTCTTTCGATTGCCCAAGCTGCATCGACAGTGCTGCGTCAAGAAGCGAAGCGCTGACACCCATCGTGCTGAGGTAGTCTTTGATGGCGGCTGAAACTGAGGGATCGACACGCCCCCCAGATTCCGCAGACGTGGCAAACGTCTCTACAGATATGCTGACGCTCTCATCTTCGGCATAGCGACTGGCGCCACCCATAAATGCCAAAAGGCAGGTGTTGAGACAAGGCGAGCCTTTGGTCTGGAGCGTTGGAAGGCCGGTCTTGCGAATTGCTTTCCCGAAAGCCATCGCGATTGATCGATCGCCACCCGCCGAATTAAATGCGATGTATTTGGCCGGGCTCGCTGTAAGTTCCAAGGCGACGCGTTGTGGATCATCGCCGGTCTCGAAGCTGCCCTCGACAAGGAGGATCGTCGTCCCATTCGTCGTGGAGAGATGGCGATAGGAAACCGCGGCTGTCGCTGCGCCCACCGGAGCGGAAGCAGCCAAAACAATCGTCATAGCGGTATAAAGGAGATGCCGTTTCATTTGCGTGATGGCTTAGTTTGTCGCGATTCCCAGGGCCGACAGGACCTGCGGAGTGATGGTGCCGGTGACTTTGAGCCCGTACGCATCCTGCATTTTATTAAGTCCGCCCCTCGTCGCGGCATCGACCTGCCCTGTTATCGGGCCGCCGAAATAGCCAAAGGCAATCAGAGCGGTCTGGACCTGTATGACGATGCGGCGAAATTTGTCCGAGTTGCCTGGCAGCGTTTTCAGCGGCTGTGGCTGCGCGTTCGTCGGGGAGGACTGCGGCGAATAGGCGCCGCCAGTTGAAGTCGTGGCAGGTATGTTGGGAGTGGTCGGGGAACTTCTGATGACGGGACCTGGGTTGGGCGAATACTGCGGTGTCGGGTCGGGCAATGGATAAGCGGTGTCATAATCGCCCCGTGGGATGTAGCCGCCTCCAGCTGAGGATGCGTGGCTCGCGTGACTGGCATGACTTGCATGGCTCGAATGCGAGCTATGGCCCGCAAGGGTGTAGACCTGTTTAACCCGCAGCCGCTCGAACAGGGTGGTTACGGGCTTCTTTTCGGTAATGCCGGTGATCGGCGCTGCATCACTTTTCGACGGCATGAATCCGGCGGCGATTAACGACGGCACCAGGTAGATCTTGCGCTTTTTCATTGTGGTGAGAGTCCCCCAAACCCCTGATCAGCTTTATACCATTCAAAAAATCCACCACAAGTAGAGCGCAGCGAGCATCCGCTGCACTCTACCAAAAATTTGTTCTTCCAATCTGAAATCGTGCCCGGCGCCAAATGCCGGTACTGTGGAGGAACCGTACAAAGGGGGAAATTATAAAGAAGAGTTTGGATACCGCGCCCCATCGCGAGGTTGATGGCTCTGCGCAGTTGTCCGAAATCCAGCGACGTATCCTTGAACGAATGCGCCCAGTTCATTCTGCCGTAGCCGATATTCTCTAGCTGCATGATTGCCCAGACATCGATGAACGGCAGCCTGGTGGAGACGTAGCTCGCAAGCTCAGGCAACGCGCCCCAGTTCTGCTGAAGGACAACAGTGCGAAGCTCGACTACCGCACCCATCCTCATCAGCGTCGCCAAGTTCGATGACAGCATGTCAAAGGCACCGGACTTTCCAACGATGCTGTCGTGAAGTTCGGCGCAAGGCGCATACAGCGGAATGCCCCATAAGACGCGATCTCTTCCGATCTCATCAATTATCGTGCTGTCGCCTGGCTCGAAAAACTGGCCGTTGGTCAGAACATGGAATGAGATATCCGACCGTGCTTTCGCGGCGGCCAGAAGAAATTGAAACAGTCTTCGTTTGTGCAGCAGCGGTTCGCCGCCAGATATCGTGATCCGAGCGTTTTCCGGCGCTAAAATGGCAGCGACTGTGAACTGGTCGAAGAGGTCGGCGTGATGTTTCTTTGGAGGCTGCGAGCACATGACGCAGAGCTGATCGCATTGCTCGGTGACCAGGAAGGTATTGTGTCTCGACCGTGATCGCACTAATCGATGCGCTGACTTTCGCCCAGGAACTATAAGCAGCACGTCACCATTGAGATCAGTTTCGGCACCGCAGTGGACGCGAAGCGAGTAGCCTGCGAGATCGAAGGTTTGACTTTCCTGATCTCTGTCGATCAGGAGTGCATCATATTCACCATCCACCCCGTCCGTGCGCAAGCGAACGATAATTGGATTGTCGATTGGAACGTCATCGATCTTGAGCCGCAGATCGATCATGTGTGTACCGGCGCCAGTGACGGATCGAATTCTGGAATTCCGGCCCACACGGCGAGGCTCTTTTGGACTTTCTCATCGTCCGAATAGAGCAGCTCGAAGATCTTGTCGAAGATTGCGGTATGACGGCGACAGAAGGCTGTGTCGGCCTTCGGCAGATCGATGCGCCCGTAACGGGATAGATCGTCAACGACGTCTGCGCCGCAAGCGGCCTGGTACGGACAATGAATGCAATCGGGATGGAATGAATTGGAAGATTCTTCGTTCAGTACGTCTAGTTTCGACTGGTCGATACCATTCCATAGATCGCCAATGCTAAGATCGACCTGTCCGACCCTCGTGACCATCCTGGCTTCGTCCGTCGGATAGAAGGTGCCGTCGTAGTCAATAACGATGTAGTCTCGCCCGAGGATATTCGGATTACGAAGGTCGACGTGCTGATTGTGGCCGCCATGCAGAACCCGGCGCAGGCAGTGAGTGAAATAAAACTCCTCGACCGGCTGAGCGGCGGTCCAATTGTGCTCGATCAGCGCATCGATAAAATCGGTGTGATAAGCACTCCATTTGTCTTCGAGACCGGTGGTCTGAAATCTTTTTCTAGCAAAACCTTGATGATTGACAGGCCGAAGGAAAATGGACCGAAATCCGAACCTACCAAACGTATTAATGATCTCGGAAGCGCTCGGCAACTTGTTGATGTCTAGCGTCGGGAGAGCCGAGACTTTTACCTGACCCAAGCGCTCGATGGCATAGCGGAGGTTCGATACAAATTGCTGCGTATCGTGGGCATTTGGGGTTCGTTGTCGCTCATGCGTCGAGAGTTCGCCGTCGAGTGACGTGCTCACGAAGACGTCCGGGGCATCCAGAAAATCCCAAGCTTCTTCCGAGACCGATTGCAAATTGGTGCATACCGTAAAGGAAACTTCTTGGAACTTGCGGCGAGCGAAAGCGCGAACCTTCTTCAATAAGTCTAATCGGAGCAGTGGCTCGCCACCCTGGAACTCGATTTTGACGCTCGCGGAAGTCATGGCGTCGAGAAATCGGAGAACGCGCTCAAGCGTCTCATCCGTCCAATCAAAGCCTAAAGTGCTCTCGTTCACCCGAGACACCTGACAGTAGGCACACGCCAAATTGCAACGGAGGGTCGGAACCAGAATGACGTAATTCAGCTCTTGAGAACGATGCAATCGTTGGGCCCATCGGTAGGCAAATCCCATATAGGCCGGGTCGCCTATCTCATTGAACGCATGACCATTCGCTTCAAGAAAATCCCTATCCACGGCCATTAGCTTTCCGGTCGCATAGCGATTGAGAAAGCGGACATCGGCTTTGAAGTAACCGCCCGCATCATCCGCAAAAAGATAGCCGGCCCCGCACGGTCTGAATTTAAGGGGAAATACGGTCATCGCCCGAGGACACCGTCGAGGAGAGCACGCCTAAGCGGAAGTGTCTCGGCATAAATTTTCTCCCGATACAGACAATGATGAAATTCTCGAACCAACAGATCGACCGAAGCTGCGCCGTCGTCCAACAGGCTGATCGTCTGAGATATTTCGATTTCTGTACCTGGATGCAACGCACTGAACCGAACAATAGCCACTGCGAGATATGGACGGAATGTCGGATCGAGCTCGATCGCACTGCGGCGAGTCTTCTTTGGGGACAAGGTGCGAGAGTTTTGCGGTTTCACGTCAGTGCAGCGTCCCCATTCCGTATGATTGAGATTGTAGCAATGCTGGCATTTAAACACCATAGGATTGCGCTGAGCTTTCGCTTTCAAGCTCCTAGCTCACTACGTCCCAAACCAACGTATCCATCCCGACCAGGCTTTCAATTACCACATTTCATTCCAGTGAGTGCTTTCATGATTTGCCCTCTTGCTGAAGCAGGAATCGCTCGTGATTCCTTGTCTGGCACCGAATCGCAGAGGAGCGGTGCCATGGAGGCGCGGTTTGATTACGAGCTTGCAGGTTACGGCGAACACTTTGCCGATGTGAATCCTTCTCGTTCGCAATATTCGAAATGCCGTTGACGCCTCACAAAGGAAGGGCCGCCTCGAAGGGGCGATATGGCGGCCCAAAGGTGACTGCGCCTGCAGCCACTTTGGCGAATGAAAGGAAAATTCGCCTAAGCCATAGTAGAATTTCAATTTTGATACTGCAACGCTCACTTTTAAATAATTGCATTATGACATTCTCACCAGCGGATGAGTGCTCCCCTCTCGCTTCGCGTTGGGCATCATCCGGTGCCGAACTGTACCATGCGTGTTGGCTGCTGCGAAATGATATACCCTGCCGACAGCTGACGTCGAGCCGCGGACAATCGGGACTTCGGCGCTATTGAGGAACGGCGCTGCGCCGACAGCCACACGGCGATTACGGCAAAACTATCGGATGAAACATGAGCATCCAAGCGCAACAGTAAAAATTCCGAATGGCCATGCAAGCACCAGCGCGGCACTGATCCATTCGCGTTCGGAAGTCGGTTGATGTTCGTTGTCGTTCGCTGCTCTCATCCTGTCTTTCCCCGTTAGGAGACCAGCATAGCCAGCATTTTAGCTTTGTCTCATCAAAGATGTTTTCGCCCCGTAACGGGTGATCACGCTAAGGCCATCACATGGTTATTGCGCGGCCTTGTTTCCACTGGCACCCGCTTTCAGGACCGTATGCGTACTTGAATCCATTGCCTGTCCAGTTTCTTTGTAAGCGGACAGGCCATCCCACGTAGCATGGAGACGCGAAATCGCTCATTTTCAGCATGAATCATGCTGGGAATCCTATGAGTGAAGATATGAATCATGGTCGTACGTTCGAAATTCTGACGGCGGAGCCGGTGCGAACGCGGCGGAAACCGAAGTCGTGGTCAGATAAGGCGAAAGCTCTGATCCTGGAGCAAGCTCTCGCTCCTGGCGCGAATGTCTCTGCGGTCGCGCGTGCGCATGGAATGGACCCGTCGCAGCTCTTTGGATGGCGGCGAGTAGCCCTCGCATCTGGTTCGATTCAGCGCCTGAAAACAACCGAAAACGATGAGGCCTTTACTCGTTTCGAGGCGGTGCGGACGGACACTGTCGAGATCCAGGTGGGCGACACGACACTTCGCGTCAGCGCTTCGATCGATCCGACGCTGCTGAGCGGCATTGTCAGGGCGGTACGGCAAGCATGATCACTTCGGGTGTTGTTGTTTACGTGTCATGTCAGCCCGTCGACTTCCGCAAAGGCGCTGCGTCGTTGATGGCCCTGGTGCGGGATGGCGGCCTCGACCCCTTTAGCGGTGCGCTTTATGTATTCCGCTCGAAACGCGCAGACCGGATCCGCATTGTTTGGTGGGACGGCAGTGGGGTCTGCCTTTACGCCAAAATAATCGAAGAAAATGGCTTCTGCTGGCCTGTCCCGTCTGCTGCCCGCGTCCGTCTCGACCATGCGCAATTAATGGCACTTCTGGCCGGAATGGATTGGAAAAAGATTCGCCCCGCCAAGGTGCGGCGGCCACTTTCGATCGGCTGATGACGATGTGCGGCAAGATGAATCATGTTGCTGTAAGTGTTGGGAAATCGGCGGATTTTATGCTCTATTGCCCGCATGGTTTTACCCGGTCCGGACCTTCCTGACGACGTCGATGCGCTGAAAGCGATGATCATCGCTTTGAACGCAGAGAAGGCTGCGACTGACGCCGAAATTGCCCGAATGAGGGCTGTCCAACAGAAAGCCGACGAGCGGATCACCACTTTGACGGCGATCTTGAAGGTTTTGCAGCGGGCCCAAAACGGTACGCGCTCCGAGCGACTGCGGCTGGCGATAAACGACGAGCAGATAGACTTCGCTTTTGAGGAGGTCGAGACTGGCCTTGCGGCGATTGACAGCGAGCTCGGCCAAGTGGGCAAAGCGCGGCCAAAAAGGGAGGCGCGGCCACGCAAAGGTTTTGCCGCCCATCTCGAACGCATCGAGGAAGTGATCGAGCCGGAGATCCCCGACGACTGCCAAGGCTTGGAAAAGGTTCTGATCGGCGAGGACCGATCCGAGCGGCTCGACGTCATACCGCCGAAGTTCAGGGTCATCGTCACACGCCGCCCGAAATATGCGTTCCGCGAACGTGACGGCGTGCTGCAGGCTTTGGCGCCCGCGCATATCATCGAAGGCGGGCTGCCGAGCGAACGGTTGCTGGCCTATATCGCCGTGTCGAAATACGCCGATGGTCTTCCGCTCTACCGCCAGGAGGCGATCTATCTGCGCGACAGCGTGGTTCTCAGCCGCTCTTTGATGGCCCAATGGATGGGGCATCTGGGCTTCGAGCTGCGGATCCTGGCGGATTACATCTTGGAACGCATTAAAGCCAGTGAGAGGATATTTGCGGACGAGACGACCTTGCCGACGCTGGCTCCCGGCTCTGGTAGAACGATGAAGGCGTGGTTATGGGCCTACGCTTGCGATGACCGACCGTTTGGCGGGTCTGGCCCGCCGATGGTTGCCTATCGCTTCGAAGACAGCAGGGGTGGCAAGTGTGTCGCGCGTCATCTCGCCGGGTTTGGCGGCATCCTGCAAGTGGATGGGTACTCGGCTTATACCAGCATGATCAAAGAGCGCGCCAAGTCCGGCAGCAATGAAACGATCAAGCTTGCCGGATGCTGGGCACATTTACGCCGAAAGTTCTACGAGCTGCATGTCGGCGGCATTAATGACGCTGCAACGGCGTCGATCACAGCCATGACGGAACTTTGGAAGGTCGAGGACGAGATCCGCGGCAGTGATGCCGAAACGCGCGCGAGGCGCCGTCAGGAGACGTCCGCTGGCATTGTCGCCGATCTCTTCCAGTTGTGGGAGAAGGAACTCTCCAAAGTCTCCGGAAAGTCCAAGACTGCTGAGGCGATACGTTACGCCCTGACACGCCGGGAGGCGCTGGAGCACTTCTTGACGGACGGTCACGTCGAAATCGACTCCAACATAGTCGAGCGTGCCATCCGACCCCAAACCATTACGAGGAAGAATAGTCTCTTTGCCGGCAGCGAGGGCGGCGGAGAGACATGGGCGACGATCGCCACACTTCTGCAGACGGCAAAAATGAACAACGTCGATCCGCTTGCCTGGCTATCTCAAACGCTCACCCGCATCGCAAATCGCTGGCCAGCCGCTGATATTGAGCTGCTCATGCCGTGGAACTTCAAACCAGACGCCGTCGGCTAACCGCTTACGTTTCTTTCGCGTCCTTCGCCATTCCTTTGGCAGTGTTTGCGCAAGACGACAGGGTGAGAAACACCGAGATTGCGGTCGCGAGCGAGATTTTGAGCATGGGAAATACCCCTGGTTACACTCGCCCAATAACGGCGGCGCGATAATTTAGTTCCCCGACGCGGGAGCCGCAAGTTCACGTAAAAATTCTAAAGACATATGGGGTCAACCAGATCTAGCATCTCAATTTGGAAGTTCAAAAAGCACTCCCGCTACCGGCCAAACTCTACGAAGGCTATTTCCCTCGAAGCCCGGCGCAGCCAGCACGATTGGACCATGATCCCCCCCGCTATCTAAACTTTCCAAGACCAATGTTGAGGCGTCATTAGTAAAGCGCAGCCTTTTGAAGTAATAATTATCATCGGCGTCGCAGGCGACGACAGGGCGACCGTCGAGCTGCGACAGAGATGCCAGCGACTGCAGTTCCGGCAAGATCATCAGATGTTGCTTGTCTAGCGCAAAAGGCTCGGCACTTTGTCCGACCACCTCGATCAATCCAATAGTTTCCTCAGCAATCTGATCGATAGCCGATGTCCCACCACAGTCGGAAACCTCGTGATCGCTGCCTTGAAAAACCCAGTTGAAGCGCTGATAAAGCACACCGACCACTTTGTGGAGCGTCAAAGTAGCCTTTTTAGCAATTATTGGCGGCGCTATATTTCGAGGGTTAATAGCCTGCGCTGTCAAAACCGCAACGTCGCTGTGATTGTCCGCAATCTCAAATCTACGAGCCAAAAGTTTGCCGCCGCTTATCGCAATGACGAGCGATTTCGCGGATGGCTCGGCAGCATCCTTTACAAGAACAATGTCACCGACCTTTGCAACAGGCTCCAGAGTTGAGGAGACACATCGATAGGCTGCGTGTTGTGCCAAGACGATCTTTTTAGACGTGGCGGAGTCGAACCCAGATGATTGAAACATCCCATCCGCTGCTCGTCCACCGCTAAGCGCCGCGGCGCGTCCAATAATCTCAAGCTTCATTTTCCGAACAGAAGACTTATAGCCATTAGGCAAAGATATGCTTGGTGGTGGGCTGAACAGCGCCGTGTACGGAGCATGCAGGAGTCGGTACTCACGGGATATTGCGCTGCAAGCTTCGATTGCTGGTCGAAGCTCTTTCCTCCAATGCTTCTCGACGTCTTCAGCCTCCGCGATACCAAGCGCAAGTCCACTTGCATGATGGGCCATTTCCATGTGCTTGATGGATGTCAGGTTCTGATGCAGCGACTTCGTAAGCGCTTTAAATTCACTTCTGTCCCAAGGGGCGAAACCCTTTGCATGGAGATGCTCGATCTTACTTCGGGCGTCACCGATAGTGAATCCTCTGCCTACAGCGGAGACATTTGCGTCCTCAGCGCGTAGCATAATACGCAGCAGGCCTTCGACGTGTTCACGAACTTTGCCGATGTAATCTCGACCGCCTAGTGGCGTTGGGTGGCTCTTAAAATCATCCCAGCGTCTTGCGAGTGCATCACCCTCGATGATTGCAAGATAACCTATGTCTTTATGCGCCGAGGCAATCATCGCTTCGCGACCAGTCACGCCTCCAATTTTTATCAATTCCACAAAATGCGGGTCGTGGGTCGCGAGTATAACTTGCATGTCACGTGGTGCTTGCTGCATCGCTGCGACATGCTGGCACCATCTATGGCGATGGTCGGGGTCAAATGTCGTCTGCGGATCGTCAAAGAGAAATAGCGGCAGTCCATCTTTTCCCAGCTGTTCAAGCGCTTCTTCGCGCAGTGCAAAAATAAAAGCCCACAAAACTGCACGTAGCCAAGACGTATTCGCCACGAGCGTTGCGTCAATCCGATAGTCGCTGACAAGGTTCCCAAATACTGTCAGTCCATCCTTCTTGCGAAGGCTTGTATCCTTGAACTTTAGGTTCTCAGCCAAATGGATGCGATCTAAAGTCGCTGCAATACGACCAGATAAATCATTAATTGCATCCCGGGCCACGGATTCGGCTAATGAGGAAAGGTCTTTCAGTGGGCCGATCTCGTTCGAAACCGCTTTTCGCCTCTCTTGCTCGTCCTCTATTTCCGACACTACGAGCCCAGCTGACCAGGCATCACGCATGGCGACCGCTGCCTTTCTATAAGGCTCGGCTTCACGCAAAGCATCAGCCAACCTTCCTAGATATTCTCCGAGGGTCTCAACCGCCTCTGGCGATGTGGTGGGCCTCGGCAAGGCATTTCTGTTCCACCAACCTAGCCAATCAGCAGCATTATCCCGGTACCATTTCGCTAGAGCTATAAAACGACGTAACGTTTCAATTTTACGATTCACCGATGGCGTTGCAGCATCTTCGACAGGTTGTTCTACGGCATAGTCAAAGTTGCTCTGTGGGATGCTTTTCAGCGCCTCGCCCGCTAGTCTTTTGAATCCATGCAAGATTTCAGAGACATTAGGTGCATCTATGTATTTTTTAGTGAAATCTCGCGCCAATGCAAAACTAGGCCCCGAAGCCAAGAAATTTTCACCAAAGCGCCTGAAGGTAGAAGGCACGGCTCTATCTAATTCGCCAGCAATAAGGTTCATATTGTCTTCGAATTGACGCGTCGCAAGTTCACCTAAGGCGCGGAATCCTTCCAGCTCCTTTTTCAATTCTGGAGACTGCAGGACTCGTTGGCAAAGTGGGCAATCGTCGATTGGTCCGATTGCATGGTCAACATGCCACCGGGCGGCCATCGCCTTTAGCCGAAAACGATTATCAACCTGACTTCTAGCCAACAGCCCAACTGCATCTTTCGTCGCAGCAATAGCAATATCGATCGCGACTTCAATGGCCGTAACTGTTTCATCATCCAAAGCGCCGTGAACGGTCTCAAGATCATTCCAACTCGCAAGAGACTGAAGGCCTTTTCCGAGCTCGCTTCGGGTTGCCTCAAGTGCCGCCGAAACTTGGGTCTGAACTGCCAGCTTACTAAGCTCGAGGTCCGGCGATAAATCGTCGCGAACCGCTTCCGTAAGTTCCGCCGCTTTGGCAACAAGTTCCTTTCCAAATGCCTTCGCTTTGCTCTCCGAACGTTTGGTATCTGATGGAGCAAAACCGGGGATCGTAACGTCGATTGACTTCAGAGACGCTTCACAATCTACCAAAGCACGATCAAATTTAACCCGCTCCAACGCGAGTTCTTTCTTTCGATATGAAAGGTATTCTCGGCCGCCATTGCAAAGTCCAGACACTAACGCTCCTAACGCGATTAGGTCATCGAGTCCGGTAAGCTTCTGGACTGCCGACGTGAGTTGACCAGCACCTTCATCTAATCTGAGGAGAGGCAATCGAGACGGCATCAGTAAGCTTGTCTCGATAAGCACATCGGGCAAGTACAGCAACGGGTCCGCATTCACGCTGATGTCGCCGTTTTCTAACCGCCGCTCAACGCGAGCAATCTCTCCGTTCTCATTCTCAAATACCAACTCAACTCTTACTTTCGGAGAGCGGGTTAGGTCAATTTCGGTCGGGGGATAGGTCGCGATTGGGGGCCAGCTTCCAATAGGCTTTTGATTTTCTCCAAACACCGGCTGAAGGGCATGTGGCAGGCTCTTGGTCTGATCCCGCAGCCGCTCCCCTGAGAGGGTCCAGAGTATGGCACCAATTAACGACGACTTTCCACTACCGTTTGGCCCTTCGATAAGTAAGCTTTGTCGATCGAAACTGTATTCAAACGGGGCACCCGCCCAAACATTTATGCCTCCAAAACCTTCTGTAAGAATCGACTTTAGTTTCCAGCTGAAAAGACCAAGATTTTCCCCTGCTTCTCCATGGGTATCGGCTGGGTCGTATTCGCCACTGATTTCGCCTTGCAGGCCATCGATGAAGACGTTAGGCAATTCTGTAGGCGATCGAACATCGGATCTTAAAAGAAACTGGAAAAGGCGGCGTGCAGCTGGGGTCTCGAGTTTTATCGAGTTGCTTTTACCTGCAGAGTCTTTCCAACTAAGCGATAATCCCGATAGGAGCCGCCTTTCGATCTCCAACTTCGTAAGCCTGCTCACGAAATCCTCCCGACGCATGTCGCAATCACAACCTGCATTAGAAAAAATGAAGTTTCAATATCCACCTGCTCGGCACTCCAAGTTTTTTGACTGCAGGCATGGAATTCGACATTGGCTCGAATCGCGTAGCTTTCCATAACTGCTACATCACCCCGTTGCTGCTGCTTCGCAGCAGATCGAACTTAACATATTGATTTTTCTAAAAAGTGCGGCTGACTTGAGGAAATTCAAATTTCTCGTACCACTTTCTCCGGAATGCCATCAATTTACCCTCCCTTCCGAGGACGCTCACTTCTGCGAGACATAGGGAACTGTCGGATAAGACTTGCGGACCGCTCCCGTCGGTCGCTCAATCAGAATGGTTGTTCGCGAAGGACATCCGTCTGTGCTCAGCCTTAGGAGTTCCTGATCCAACTGCGTGTCAGCCGACGTGTAGCGATGATGAAGCCTGCGATAGTCGGTCCACGTGGGAGTTCGATATGTCTCTATCCACCGCGATGTCTGCCCAACGTCCCGGGTGAGTGTCCAATGACGAGCACCAACGCGGCTTTGGGCGTGCCGCCGTTCACGCATGATCTCAAGGAACAAATCGATGTTCTGCTCGGGTATGGAGTATTCAGTGATAATTAGGATGGGGCCGCTTCTCGGCTTCAGATCAAGGGCGACCGTGGGAGCGCTGAAGTTTCCAGATGGTTCAAGCTCCGATTCAGAACGGTTGCTGATCGGCAACTTCAATCCGAGCGCCGCCACCATCAGTATGGCGCCCGTGGAGCAGCCAAATGCGACCGAGAGCGATTGGCTCTGTGCAACCGTCCCCCAAAGCCAGCTGCCGGCTGCAATACCTCCATTCGTCAACGCGCTGTAAATGGAGATGGTCCGGCCCGTGATCCAGCGCGGACTGGCCAGTTGGACGTTTACACCAAGCCCCGACCAGGCGGTAACCCACCCAGCGCCGCCGAAGGCGAGCGCAATCGTTGCGAAGGTAAGGGACGAGGTGAAGGTGAGCAAAAACGAACACGTTGCCAATGCTATGCAGGCAAGCGTAATCAGCATCTCTTGCGTCAGCATTTGCCTGAACCAAGGGTTTGAGATCCCGCCAAGAAAGGCGCCTGCCCCGAAACCACCCATGAGGACGCCAAATCCAACTGCATCGGTATGCAACTGATCGCGGGCGACCAGCGGCAGAAGCGCCAAGATGGACGTGCTTGCCAAACCGAACAATGCGCCTCGGGCGATGGTGGCCTTAATTTCTGACGACATAGCGGTGAAGCGCAAGCCATCATAGATAGCCGTGAACATCGCCTCACGCGGCAAGGATGAGGAAAGCGTTTTCCATTTATTTTGCCACAAGGTGATCAGCGGAACTGCAAAACCAAATGTCGCAATCCCAAAGGCAAAAAGAGGCCCCGCTGAGGCAACGACGACCCCTCCCAGTGCGGGACCGACACTGCGAACGGTATTGAACCCGACAGAAATAAGCGTGACCGCTGCCGGCAGCTGGGGCCGTTCGACGATATCGCCGACGGATGCCTGCCAGGCGGGATCGTGGAGAGCAATGCCGCAGCCAGCCAGAAAGCTGAAACCGAGGATGATCCAGGGCTCACTTACGCCGAAAGCAATGGAAAGCGTGAGCATGGCGGACGCGGTCATCATAAGGCTTCGGCCAATGATCATCACCTTACGTCGGCTAAAGTTGTCAGCGATCGCCCCGACGAAAATGGCCATAAAGAATGCAGGTGAGGTTGAAGAGGCCTGGACCAATGCGACCATCACATCCGAGGTCGAAATGGTCGCCATCAGCCAACTGATCGCGACCGCTTGCATTAACCAGCCGAGACTGGAGAACTGATTGGCGATCCAGATTGCGCGAAACGTAGGATTTGTCAGCGGCGCCGACAACGTTGATGAAGCAGTATTATCTTTCGACGACATTCGCGAATTGTCTCGTGTTAGCCATCACGCCGACCAGCGGTCGGGAGGTTGGTTGCGGTTCACCCCAGCGCTCAGTTAGTGTGGACCACATTACCCATTCGCTTATTGCAAAGGGCGGCGTATCACAGCCTGATCATGCAGAAAACCTGCGTTAATCGAGCGCTTGACGACGCTATTTACGGGAAGCTTTTAGGATAAAAGAGTGTCACTTTGGGAGTGACGTACCTCTGCTGCCCGATTGAGCGGCGGAGTCAATCCGAAGTCGTTCCACCTTGGCGCCAGTACAACAGAGGGCGCACTTCCTGCGGCCGTCGCCCTCAGTCGGAAAACCCAAATGGCGCGTCCGTGCGACGGTAATGATCAGGCAAGATCTGTCGGCCGATTGGTGGTTCGGACCGGGATGTGCAACTCTCGCGTTGGCAAAGACGGCAGGTAATGCCGATGGGCGTCGGCACAACGGACTTAGCGTCCTTATGATAGACAAGACGTTGGACGTGGCTGCCTTCGCAAACCAGCGCCACAGCCCGATCGACGCGCGGAAGTTCAAAGGCACCTCCTCCGGAACTTACCGTTCGAGCGATCGAAAAAAATAGTTGGCCATCCGGCAACTCCAGCCACTGCGTTACCACCGTCCTCGGCGTTGTAAAAACCTGGTGCAACGTCCACAGAGGGCAACCACCGCCATGTCGGGCGAAGGGAAAATTGGCGCTGTCCAGGCGCTTGGAGACATTCCCCGCTGCATCCACACGGATAAAGAAGAACGGGATCCGCTCTTGTCCGGGCTTCTGTAGTGTCGTCAGCCGATGTGCCGTCTGTTCGAAACTGGTGCCAAATTGACGCGAGAGCGCCTCGACATCATAGCGACGCGCTTCAACGGCTTTGGCAAATTGCGTATAGGGCATGACGACAGCTGCTGCAAAGTAGCCGGCGAGCGCCCGGTGGGCTAATCGTTGCGCGCTCTCTGTCGCGAGATTGCCTTCTTGAACGAATTTTTGAATGTCGCCGTCGCATTCGAGATAGGCGAGTTGCTGTGCAAGTTGAAAGTTTTGGCTTGCCAGATCCAAGCAGTCGTCAAGCAGAACCTCGTGCCTATGTCGGTCCAGTCGGCGGACCGATCCTGACATGATCTCCGTTGGCAATCGTCTCACTCGAAGATTGTGACGTTGCGCGAGATAGGATGGAAGGCCGCCGGCCTCCGTCACCGCAGTAGCCAACTTTTCTGCCGCGACATCGAGGCCGGGGAAGCAATTGCGTCGAGCGGCAAGGAACCGTCGCACGCCCGCAACAGGATCTGCTCCTTCATCGATCCCTCGGTCACGTGCGACCTGTCGTTGATCTGCAAGAACAACCTGCTCCTCCTTGTACGAGGTGTAAAGGCGCAGCATCGCTTCTGCAAATCCAGGAAAGCTGCTCAGCACGTCTGCGACTTCGAGCGGTGATATCTCTATACCGCTGAAAATCGGGTCCTTCATGGTCGATTGCAGTCGCGCAAGGACCTCGGGCGTGCCGTCGTCGGCAAAGAGCGACATGTCGAGCTTGTAGGTCTTCGCAAGTCGCAGAAGAATCTCGGCCGTAACTGGTCGCTGGTTTCCCTCCATGAGCGCGACATAAGAAGGGGAGACCTCCAGGTCAGATGCCATGTCGGCCTGAGTGAGGCCGAGATTCTTCCGCAACCGTCGAAGACGCGGGCCGAGATAAACGCCGTGCTTTTCCATACACTGATTACAGCATTACAAACTAATCTTGTAAAGTTTGACAACATCACAATGCGCAGGCTGAAAAGAAGACCGCGACCCGCTATTGCAGTGCACACAACTGGCCGACGCCTTGGAGGAGTGAATGTCGTATTCAGATAGTATCGAAGGAGCCAAAACCTTGATTGCCGAGAACCACGCATGGTCCGGCCTCACGGCCGAAGCTGTCGCTCGCATGCGGCTTCAGAACAGATTCAGAACCGGTCTGGACATTGCACGCTATACCGCTGCGATCATGCGTCGTGACATGGCCGCCTACGATCAGGACCCGAGCAAATATACGCAGTCGCTTGGATGCTGGCATGGATTTATTGCCCAGCAGAAAGTCATCTCGCTGAAAAAGCATTTCGGCACGACGGAGCGCCGTTACATCTATCTCTCAGGTTGGATGGTTGCGGCACTCCGATCGCAGTTCGGGCCGCTTCCCGACCAGTCCATGCATGAGAAAACGAGCGTGCCGACCCTTGTCGAGGAGATCTACACTTTCTTGCGCCAGGCAGACGCACGCGAACTCGGCATGTTGTTCAGGGAAATCGACAAAGCCCGGGCGCAGGGTGACCAGGCGCGGGAACAGCAGCTGGTTCAGGCGGTCGACAATCATCAAACCCACGTCATTCCGATCATTGCTGATATCGATGCAGGTTTCGGAAATGCCGAAGCAACCTACCTGCTGGCAAAAAAAATGATCGAAGCCGGCGCCTGCGCGCTGCAGATCGAGAACCAGGTCTCCGACGAAAAGCAGTGCGGCCATCAGGATGGGAAGGTGACCATCCCTCACGAGGAATTCGTCGCCAAGATCCGCGCATGCCGCTACGCGTTTCTTGAGCTCGGCATCGACGACGGCATCATCGTCGCCCGCACCGATTCACTCGGCGCAGGCCTTACGAAGCAGATTGCCTTCAGCGCCAGCGAAGGCGACATCGGCGACCAGTACAACGACTTTCTGGATTGCGACGACGTCAGCGGCGAGCCACTCAATAACGGCGACGTCCTGATCACACGCGGCTCGAAGCTCTTGCGGCCGAAGCGGCTGCGTTCCAATCTTTATCAATTTCGTGAAGGCACCGGCGCCGACCGCTGCGTCCTCGACTGTATCAATGCCCTTAACAACGGCGCCGACCTGCTGTGGATCGAGACCGAGAAGCCACACGTCGAGCAAATCGCGGGCATGATGGACCGCATCCGGCAGGTCATCCCCAATGCCAAGCTAGTCTATAATAATTCACCCTCTTTTAACTGGACGCTGAATTTCCGACAGCAGGTCTTTGATGATTGGCAGAAGGAAGGAAGGGACGTCTCCGGGTTCGACAGGGCCAAGCTGATGAGCGTACAATATGACGGCAGCGATTTGGCGCTTGAAGCAGACGAAAAAATCAGGACCTTCCAGCATGACGCCTCCAAACGCGCCGGCATTTTCCATCACCTGATTACGCTGCCAACCTATCACACCGCGGCGCTCTCGACGGACAATCTCGCCAAGGAGTACTTCGGCGAGCAGGGCATGCTCGGCTATGTGGCGAACGTCCAGCGAAAGGAGATTCGCCAGGGCATTGCCTGCGTGAAGCACCAGAACATGGCCGGTTCCGACATGGGCGACGACCATAAAGAGTATTTTGCTGGCGAGGCGGCGCTTAAGGCTGGCGGAGCGAGTAACACGATGAACCAATTTGCGGCCTGATGCAGACCCACCTGGCAAGGGATCCGCGGCAGGCCTGCGTTCCCTTGCCTTACCGGAGGACGAGATGTCGAACGACGAAGAGAAAAAGAAACCGATCTTGCTGGAGCGACCGCGGGCTGTCTTTTCGCAAGAGGACTTTGAGCTCATCCGGGTCGCTGTCGCCCACTATCTGCAGGTGGTGAAAAACGAGCCAGTGGCAGTAAAATACTCAAACCTTCATCACCGGCTCGGCCGCATAACGTAAGATCGCGACTTATCGGTAAGCGCGTGGCGATTGGGATCGAAGAACTGCATATCACGGCCCGTCTGCGCAACCATATTCGACAACACCGATCCGTTCATTCGGCAGCTGTCAGATCCCAGCAAGCGGGCCCTGAGGAAAGATATCATGGATAACAACAATGCTTGTGTTGTAGTCGGTGGCCATAGTGCCGAATTGAAACTTCGATCAAGCACGATCGGTCCGAGCGTACTCGACATTGGATCGCTCTACGAGCAGACGAAGATGTTCACCTACGATCCTGGCTTCACTTCGACTGCGTCGTGCGAATCCAGCATCACCTTTATTGATGGCGACGAAGGCGTTCTGCTGCATCGCGGTTATCCGATCGAACAGCTTGCCGAACACGGCGACTTCCTCGAAGTCTGTTACCTGCTGCTCTACGGCGAATTGCCGACCGCAGCCCAGAAGAAGGACTTCGATTACCGGGTCGTGCACCACACCATGGTGCATGAACAGATGTCTCGCTTCTTCACCGGCTTCCGTCGCGATGCGCATCCGATGGCCGTCATGTGCGGCTGCGTCGGCGCTCTGTCGGCCTTCTATCACGACTCCACCGACATCACCGATCCGCACCAGCGCATGGTCGCAAGCCTGCGCATGATCGCCAAGATGCCGACGCTTGCCGCCATGGCTTACAAGTACCATATCGGCCAGCCCTTCGTTTACCCGAAGAACGACCTCGATTATGCGTCGAACTTCCTGCGCATGTGCTTTGCCGTGCCCTGCGAAGAATATGTGGTCAACCCGGTGCTTGCCCGCGCCATGGACCGCATCTTCATCCTGCACGCCGATCACGAGCAGAATGCGTCGACATCGACGGTTCGCCTCGCGGGCTCTTCCGGCGCCAATCCCTTCGCTTGCGTCGCCGCCGGCATCGCCTGCCTCTGGGGTCCCGCTCACGGCGGCGCCAACGAAGCTGCGCTCAACATGCTGACGGAAATCGGCACGGTTGACCGCATTCCGGAATATATCGCCCGCGCCAAGGACAAGAACGATCCGTTCCGTCTGATGGGCTTCGGTCATCGCGTCTACAAGAACTACGATCCGCGCGCCAAGATCATGCAGAAGACGGCGCACGAGGTTCTCGGCGAACTCGGCATTAAGGACGATCCGCTGCTCGACATCGCGATCGAACTGGAGCGTATCGCGCTGACCGATGACTATTTCATCGAGAAGAAGCTTTACCCGAATGTCGACTTCTATTCCGGCATCACGCTGAAGGCTCTCGGCTTCCCCACGACCATGTTCACGGTGCTGTTTGCGCTTGCCCGCACCGTCGGCTGGATCGCCCAGTGGAACGAGATGATCGAAGATCCGGAACAGCGTATCGGCCGCCCGCGCCAGCTCTATACCGGCGAACCGCAGCGCGAATACGTTCCGGTTTCCAAGCGTTGAACGACATCCGTGATGAAACGAAAGCCCGGCTCCTCAATGGTGGCCGACCTCGGTGAAAACGATCGTTCTGCTCGTTGAACTCAGCGACCTTCGCACACGTCAATCCCACCTATGCTTCCTTCGTCAAGACCCTACTCCTGCTGGCGGTGGAAGGCGTTGCCGAAAGGTGCAAAAGTGAAAATAGAGGCCTTGATCGCCCTCAGGCAAGCTGCGCGCCGCCTGCAGCCGCAACGATCATGAACAACCATTGCTCCGGCGCTCCCTTTCAGCATAAACGTTCGGAAGAACAAAGCCATAGACGTTGACGATCGGAAGAGGAAAAACGGGGATGACGCTCACTCCTGCATTAACGAGGCATCTGAGGAATCCGAAGCAATTCCTCCACCTAACCTTGGAGTGTAGTGCGCACGCAGCTACATCTATGAAGTGCTTTGCGGTCTTTAACCCGTCCACCGGTGATCTGCTGGCCGAAGTGCCGGATATGAGCGCTGAAGAGGTTTCCGTAGCCATTGACAAGGCGCATGCTGCCCAAGCGGGTTGGGCGGGGCTCACGGCCCGGGAGCGCTCGGACATACTGTGGAACTGGCACCGGCTGATCCTCGAACATAGCGACGATCTTGCGGTGATCTTAACGGCCGAGATGGGAAAGCCGTTGGGAGAGGCGAAATCGGAAGTCTTGCACGCGGCGGCATATCTTCAATGGTACGCCGAAGAGGCAAACCGGATTTACGGCGAGACCATCTCGGCCCCATCCAATGACAGGCGCATGCTGGTGATCAAGCAACCAATCGGGGTTGTCGGCGCCATTACCCCTTGGAACTTCCCGGCCTCGATGGTAGCGCGCAAGATTTCGCCGGCGCTTGCCGCCGGCTGTACCGTTGTCTTGAAACCCGCTGAGCAAACGCCTCTCGTTGCCGGGGCCATGTTCGCCCTCGCACGTGCAGCTGGCTTCCCCGAGGGCGTTCTCAATCTGGTCTATGCGTCTGAGGGTGACGCTATCGGTCGTGAATTGTGCTCCAACTCCAAGGTGCGAAAGATCAGTTTCACCGGATCGACCGAAGTCGGCCGATTGCTGATGCGCCAGTGCTCTGACCAGATCAAGCGCATCAGCTTCGAACTCGGAGGAAATGCGCCTTTCATCGTCTTCGACGACGCCGATATCGACGCCGCCGTCGATGGCGCGATCCAAGCGAAATTTCGCAATGCTGGCCAGACTTGCGTGTCCGCCAATCGGCTGTACGTCCAAAAGCGCGTCTATGACGAATTTGCTGAAAAGTTCACCGCGCACGCGCGCAGACTTCGTGTTGGCGACGGCTTTGAACCGGACACCGCCATCGGGCCTCTCATCGACAATCACGCTCTGACAAAGATCGAAGCGCATGTCGATGACGCTGTCAAAAAAGGGGCGATAGTGCGATGTGGTGGACGCCGGATCGGCACGTCCGGAATATTTTTTGAGCCGACCGTGATTACAAATGTCGTCAGCTCAATGCGCCTCGCCCAGGAAGAGACTTTCGGTCCTCTGGCGCCAATCATCCGTTTCGAAGACCCGGAGCAAGTCGTGCGAGAGGCCAATGATACGATCTACGGCCTCGCCGCCTATTTCTATGCTTCAAACCTCAAGCGGGTCTGGCGTGTGGCCGAGGCGCTGGAATACGGAATGGTCGGCATCAACACTGGCCGCATGTCGTCAGAGGCTGCACCCTTCGGAGGGATCAAGCAATCAGGCATTGGACGTGAGGGGTCTCGTCACGGCCTCGAGGACTATCTTGAAATGAAGTACCTGTGCCTGGGTGGCCTCTAACGCGGCTTACGGCTTCCCGCGATTTGACGGTGTTAATGCCGGCCTCTCGCAAAAAAGGGGCTGCCGTCAAAACTTGTTCGACGACAGCCAAGTCGCTCGGGAGGCGAATTCAAAGCCCAAACCACTGATCGCAGAACCGAAGCCCTTGTCCTACGTGTAGTCAGACACCTATCGCTTCATAGGCATCGGCAATCTGCCGGATCGACGCGACATAGGCGGCGGTTCGGTAATCGCCGAGCTCCGGTTGCTGTTCGATGAGGTCGGCGATGCGTGTCCAGGTACTGCGCATGACGTCTTCGAGGCCGGACCGGACGAGGTCGATCTCGGCGCCGCCTTCGAGGAATTCGTCGCGGATATCGGCGGGGAATTCCTTGCCCGTCATGCGTTCCAGCGCCGTTGCGATCGTCTGGTTGCGCCGCTCGCGCCGGCGCCGTTCCATCAGACCGAAGGGAATATGCGTCAGGTTCTTCACCCACTCGAAGTAACTGACGACGACACCGCCGGCATTGACGTAAAGATCGGGAAGGACGGTAACGCCACGGGTGCGAAGCACCTTGTCAGCCTCGAAGGTGATCGGGCCGTTGGCCGCTTCGACGACCAGGTTCGCTTTGACGCGCTCCGCATTCCCCGCATGGATGGCATTTTCCATCGCCGCCGGAATGAGAATGTCGCACGGCTGCTCGATGCCCGTCATATCACCCGGATACGAGGTGGCGCCTTCAAAGCCAAGGATGCTGCCGGTCTTGATCTGATGCTGCTTCAGCGCCTCAATCGCCAGACCATCGGCATTGGCGACATAGCCGTCGCGTTCGGCGACGAGGGTAACCCGGGCGCCGTCTTCTTCGGAGACGAACTTTGCCGCATGATAGCCGACATTGCCGAAGCCCTGAACGATGACCGCAGCACCCTTCAGATCACGCTTGCCGTTCAACCCGGCGGTTCGCGGATCGCGGAGATAGCTCTGAATCGCGAACTGAACGCCTCGGCCGGTTGCTTCGGTGCGGCCGGCAATACCGCCCTTCGACAGCGGCTTGCCGGTCACGCAGGCCCGCGCATTGATGACATCAGTCGGGTTGGCGCGGCGGAACTCGTCCATCATCCAGGCCATTTCTCGCTCGCCCGTGCCAATGTCGGGCGCCGGAACGTTGACGCCCGGGCCGATCAGGCCACGTTTGTTGAGCTCCTGGGTGAAGCGGCGGGTGATGCGCTCGAGCTCCTGCGGCGTCCATTCGCGCGGGTCGATCTTCAGGGCGCCCTTCGAGCCGCCGAACGGCACATCGACCAGCGAACATTTGAGCGTCATCAGCGCCGCCAGCGCCTCCACCTCTTCGGCGTCGGCATTCGACGCATAGCGAATGCCGCCCTTTACCGGCTCGCAGTGCTCGCTATGGACCGATCGCCAGCCGATGAAGCTATACATGCGGCCGCGCAGGCGAACGCCGAACCGAACCGTATAGGTTGAATTGCACTGCATGATCCGTTCCGACAGGCCATCCGGCAAATCGAGGAATGTCATGGCATGACGGAAGTTTTGGTCAACGCTATCCAGGAAGCCTGCGGAGCTGGTTTCTCCGGCTTGCACGTTGCGTTGTGGTATTGCGTTCACTTAGGGTTCCTCCTTGATGGGAAAGTCTCGGGCCGAAGCTATCTCAGCTCAGCAGAACGCGATGGTCGGCATTGCGCACGAGCAGGGCGTAGATCAGCGTGAACAGCCGGCGCGCGGTGTCGTTGTCGATGTTCACTTTCGCTGACAACCGGCTTTTCAGCAGTTCGGCGGCCTCGTTCACCCACGATTAATGCAAACGACCTTCGGCTGGGTCATCTCTTCGTAGGCGAAGCGCACCCCTTCCCGTCCCATGCTGCCGTATTTAGAACCGCCAAACGGCATGGCGTCGAAGCGATAGTCGGATGAATCGTTGATCATTACGCCGCCGGCCTCGATCCGGCTTGCGGCGTCAAGCGCGATATTGAGATTGCTGGTGAAGATGCCGGCGTGCAGGCTGTATTCGGGCTCATTGGCCAGTTCGACCGCTTCATCAAGCGTCGCAAACGGCGCAAGCATGACCACAGGCGCGAACACTTCCTCGTGCCACAGCCGGCAGGTCACCGGCGTGCCTTCCAGCACCGTCGGGTGATAGAGCGAGCCTTCGCGCTTGTGACCGCAAAGAAGCTTGGCGCCGGCGGCAATGGCGTCGTTGACGGCTTCTTCGGTGCGCTGGGCGACCTCTTTCGAGATCATCGGACCGACATCTGTATCCTCCTTCAGCGGATCGCCGACCTTGAGCTGGTTCGTCCCGGCCACAAAGGCGTCGCGGAAGCGTTCATAAAGCTCGGCCTGCACCAGAATACGCTGGGCGCCGATGCAGTTCTGCCCGGCGGCCCAGAAGGCGCCGGAGACGCAGCCTTCAACCGCCTTGTCGAAGTCGCAGTCATTCATGACGATGACTGGCGCATTGCTACCCAACTCCATCGCGAGTTTCTTGAGGCCAGCTTTACGGCTGATCGCTTCCCCGGTAGCGAAGCCACCGGTAAAGGACACCATGCGGACGTCCCGTGCTGAGACTAGAGCCGTGACGATCTCTCGATCGCCGTGAACGGCGGTAACGATGTCCGGTGGCAGACCGGCTTCCCTGAGCGCGTCGACAAGATTGATTGCCGAGAAAAGCGTCAGGTTCGAGGGCTTCAGCAGCACTGCGTTGCCGCCGGCAATCGCCGGACCCAGCTTGTGCGCGACGAGGTTCAGCGGGTCGTTGTAGGGCGTAATGGCGGTGATGATGCCGAGTGGCTCTCGCGTGAACCAGCCTTGGCGCTGTTCCGATCCGACATAGGCATCGAAGGGCACGATTTCGCCGGCATTGCGCTTTGCCTCCTCGGCAGAGAGCTTCAGCGTGTTGACGCAACGAAGCACTTCCTTGCGCGCCTGGGCGATCGTCTTGCCGGCTTCGCGGACGATGGTTTCGGCAAATGCTTCACGACGGCTCTCGAGGATCCGCGCAGCCCCTTCGAGGATGCTGGCGCGCTCATGTCTCGGCAGCTTGGCTGAAAGCTCTGCGCCGCGACGGGCGCGGGCGAGGAGTCCGCCGATTTCGCTTGCATCAGTGGCGTCAATCGCTCCCAGCACAGACTCGTCGTAGGGGCTGTAGACGGTGATCGGAGGCAAGCTGGTGGTGATATGAAGTTTGGCGGCGGTCATAGGCCGGCTTCCTCTTTCCTAATGGTGCGGATCTGTGCAACGGTTGAGTTCATCCGTCAGGGCAAGGGGATCTCCCCTGCCCTGTTCTGCATTCTCTTGAAGCGAATAGGTGCGGCCGGATCTATCCGATCGCGTTCACTCAGATTTTCTGACCATTTAGAACCAGGTCATCGATGACGCAGCGTACCGCCTTTTTCGCGATCGAGACGATCTCGTCGACTTCGGCCTTGGTGGTAACGAGCGGCGGCGCGAAGCCCAGGATGTCGCCATGCGGCATGGCGCGGGCGATGAGGCTGCGGTCTCGGGCCGCCTTGGAGACGCGAGCGCCGACCTTCAGCGACGGGTCAAACCTGGTCTTGTTCTCGCGGTCGGCCACGAATTCGATGGCGCCCATCAGGCCAACGCCGCGCACCTCACCGACGATCGGCAGCTGCGCGAACTTTTCCTTGAGCTGGGCCTGGAAATAGGCGCCGACTTCGCGGGCGTTGCCGGGCAGGTTTTCCTTCTCGACAATGTCGAGCACCGCATTGGCGGCAGCCGCACCGATCGGGTGGCCGGAATAGGTGTAGCCGTGCGAGAAGGCGCCGACCCTGTCGGCCCCTTCTTCCATGACCTTGTAGACCTTCTCACCGACGATCGAAGCCGATAGCGGGAAGTAAGCCGAAGTCAGGCCCTTGGCGACTGTGATCAGGTCAGGTTCAATGCCGTAATGCTGCGAGCCGAACATCGAGCCGGTGCGGCCGAGCCGGTGATGACTTCGTCGGCGATCAGCAACACGTCGTGTTTCTTGAGCACGGCCTGGATAGCTTGCCAATAACCTTCCGGCGGTGGCGTGATGCCGCCAGTACCCAGCACTGGCTCGGCGATGAAGGCGCCGACATTGTCGGGTCCGAGCGTCTCAATCATGTCGTCGAGCTCGGCGGCACGACGGGCCGAGAATTCCCGCTCGGTTTCGCCGGGATTGGCGCCCCAATAGTGGTGCGGAACACCGGTATGATCAATCTGCGGCAGCGGCAGATCCATATGGTCGTGGTAGAAGCTCATCCCGGTCATCGAGCCGGAGACGACGCTGCAGCCGTGATAGCCGCGTTCGCGCGAAATGATCTTCTTCTTCGTCGGCTTGCCGCGCAGATTGTTGTAGTACCAGACGAGCTTGGCCTGGGTTTCATTGGCGTCCGAACCGGACATGCCATAGAACACCTTGCTCATCTTGCCAGGCGCCATCTTGACGAGACGGTCGGAGAGGATCGCAAGCTCGTCGGTCGTGTGCGCGGCATAGGAATGGTAATAGGCCAGGCGATAGGCCTGACGAGAGATCGCCTCGGCAACCTCGGTGCGGCCATAGCCGACGTTGACGCAATAGAGACCGGCAAAACCGTCGATCAGCTGATTGCCGTGCGCATCCTGGATGCGGATCCCCTTGCCGGTTTCCACGATCGTCGGTTCGCCGAGCTTGCCGCTCGCAAAGTCCTTCAACTGCGTGAAGGGATGCAGGACCGAGTTGCGATCTTTCTCAGCGATGTCTTTGATATTGATGGTCATCTTAACCTCTTCGGCCGCCGCTTTTCAGCTGCGCGTTTTTCTTCCTGTGAACCGGGCCAGATCAAGTGCGAGCAGCAAAACCTCGACCCGAAGACAGCTTTCGTTTGCCCGACCCGCTCAGGTGATATTGCCCGCAGGTGCTAGCTTCATCGCACCATTTCGCCCCGTCGCGACGCTGCCTTCCTGCAAATTGTTGCTTTCTTACGCAGTAATTCGCTATTGCTGCCAAATATGCCACGCCTGGTGGCGTTAGGCCGCGAGCAGACGGGAACCTAAAGCGGGATTCAGGCATGCTAAATCAGATATGTTAGTTCGATAAGCGGCTACTGTAGGATCATATGATAATCTTCATGGTCTTGGCACATCGCCGCTGCCCGGGGCGCGCAGCCTGACTTAGCGCTCCCGCGTTTTCGCGTCGCTCAGACGATGATGGAAACTCTGCCGCGACCGTGGACGTGAAGTTGTACCCTCGTCCGGCGCTTCCGGTTATAGCCGGCGATCTTGTTTGACGGGGTCACCAAGCACGCCGACGGGGGCATGTCCGTGACTGCGTGCTGAGGTGTGCTGTCTCACCGTTCAGTTGTGGCGGACTATTACAGAACGCGGCGCAGCGAAGCCAGCATAAGGTCCTACATGGCGGAGGCGCAGGGACACATCTTCGGAATGAAAGGCCTCCACGGCGGTCCTACGAAATGACTGCTTTGGAGCGATGTTCGGCGTCATCATCAAACTCACACCTGTTGCCTTAAGGTCCGATCCTTAATCTTCCGGGTTTATGGGCTACAGCTGCCGTGTGCAAAGCGGCGATAAACGCCGAAAGCGCTGGAGGATGTCCTGGCAGATTGGGTTCCTCCCAAGCAGAGTTGACCGCGATTACAGTCTTATCTGTAGGGTATATGACGATTTTCTGACCAGCGAAGCCACTCGCCATGAAGGAGTTGTCGTTTATCCACCAGAAGTAACCGTAGCCAATCGCGCCGGAATTGGTCACTTGCGAAAAGACCTCCAACGCGCTCGTGGCGTCCGCAATCCAAGCGCTTGGCAGCACCTCCACTTCACCGATCTTACCGCCCGCAAGCATAAACTGCCCGAGACGAGCGTAGTCACGCAGTGTCATCGATATCCCACTGCTGCCATATTCCTGCCCCCCCGGATTAACCATCCAACTCGCACTTTTCTCCATGCCGAAAGGTTTCCAGATCTTCAGTGACAAATACTGCGACAGGGACATGCCGACGGCGTTCGACACGAGTTTTGCCGCCACTTCAGAGTCGGCGCCTTTGTACTGAAAAGTCGCGCCTGGCTTATTAGCTCTCGAAAGTCGCCGCATATATCCGACGACAGGATCGATGCCATCCACCATCGGCGCGTACGTCGGCATGAACATCTTAGAGTCATCTGACCTTTCATCGTCGGTGTAGTCTTCGATCCATTCGACGCCTGACGTCATCGTCAAGAGTTGACGGATCGTGACGCCGTCGTAGGCGCTTTCTTTGAGTTCCGGGATGTATTTGGTCACATCCTCCTCGACGCTCTGGATACATCCATCCTGTATTGCCGCCCCAACAAGGATACCAGCCACCGACTTGGTAACAGATTGGGAGTCCCAACGATCTTCGGACGTACGTCCAAGACCGTACCGCTCAAGAATCACATGACCATCCTTGAGCACCAGGACCCCGGAAACGCGCTCCTGGTCCATGTAGCGATCCACATCCATAGCTTCGCCATTCCAGGTCCACGTAGGAGAGATCTGATGCAGTGCGAGTGGCAACGAAGAGGCATGGGACGCGCTGCCGATTTTCCGCACAGGGTCTATTTCATCTCTTCGCCGAAATGCGATCTCCTGTTGCTCAGGTGTCCAATTTAAGGAGCCTACACTACCGGAAGGCAATACATCATAACAGAACTTGTTACCCATGATTTCCTCGAGCTTGAGGTTTTCAGACGATAGCTCTACTCAGTCGATGACGAGCAATTGGCGAGGTACGTTGGACAGAAACTCGACGTCGCCGTCGGTGATCAAAATACTTTCAGTGATTTCGATGCCCCAGTCGCCATACCAAAGACCGGACATGAAATGGAAAGTCATCCCCGGACGTAGCTCCGTCTTATCACCTTCCCGAAAGCTGGCGGAATTCTCGCCCCATGCCGGCGGATAACCCATGCCTATCGGATACCCGGAACGACTCGTTTTCTCAAAGCCATACCGTGCCAAAGTGCCGGAGTAGGCCCTAGCGATATCCTCACACAGACTTCCCGCCAGTGCCTTTTCGAGACCCGCCTGCACGCCGTCGAGAACCGCCTTTTCGGCGTCTAGTATCTGCTGAGTGGGTCGACCGAGATAGTAAGTCCGAGATAGCGGGCAGTGATATCGCTTGTGAACGCCAGCAAGTTCGAAGAAGATGCTCTCATCCGCCCGGATCAGTCTGTCCGTCCAGGTCAGGTGGGGGGCGGACGCATCTGCACCGGCGCCAAGGTTCGGGACGCAGGCGGGGTAATCGCCCCAGTAGGCGTCTACGCCGCGGGTTCCAACATAAGACAATTCGGCGATCACGTCGGATTGCTTTACTCCCGGTCGCAGCACTTCGCCCACGCGCTGATACATCGCTTCGACGATCTTACCTGCGCCGCGCATGTACTCGATCTCTCTCGGGGACTTGATCAGACGCTGCCAGTTGATCAGTCGGTCGGCATTCTTGAATCTTGCGTTGGGGAGTGATGCGGAGAGCGCCTCAAAGGATCGGGCGGAAAGGCAAGCGCTATCTTTTTCGACCCCAATCGTTGCCGAGCCATGGCCCTCATCGATAATGATCTGCCCTAATGCCGACATTGCGTGCAGCGTGTCGGACTGGACGTATTCGTCACCGTACCATTTGATGCGGTCTTCGCCCATATAAGCCGTCCTGCGGCAACCGTTGGCGTCCATGCGCCGTCCAAACCAAAGAGGATCCTTATCCTTCGAAACGACAACACATTGGGGAACGTAATAGGAGCAGCCATCGTAACCTGTCAGCCAACCCATGTTGGCAGGGTCGGTCACGACCAATAGGTCTATGCCTGCCTGCTCCATTCCAATGCGTGCCTTTTCGAGGCGCGTTTTGTATTCGGAAATCTCAAATCGAAGATTTTCCATGTCAAATCCTTTGAATGTTCAGTTAACGTCAAGCCCGGGCAGAGACTGTCGCGAGCGTTAGCTTGCAGAGGTCCGTGATGTCGTAAATGGGGAGTCTCGTCTTACGCCGAAGAGCATTTGCGACGACTGGAAAGCCGGTACACTCGAAGAGCACCATTGCTATATTGGGATGTTCTGCACGGAGCTGCGTGATGCGGTCTCCTACTTCTCGTTCGATTTGATCCAGCTCTGTTCGAACGAATGGCCGAGCCAATGCGTTGCATACATAATTCCCGCCTTCGATTCCTCCTATGACAACGCGCTCGCGAACAACTGCACCATCAATGCCCAACAAGTCTTCCGTGCAGTATCGGGCGTCGGCGGTTAAAACGGCGAGTTTTTTCGCAGGCGCAAGCTGCCGCAGAAGGGACGGAATCAGGAGCAAACTGGAGGTTACGACCGGCACGTTGACAGCTGCGGCGATCGCTGGCTGATGACGAATAAAAAAGCCGCAGTCAGCGGCAATTACATCGGCACCTCGATCTATAAGACGCTTGGCAGCTGCCACGCAGGCGCCTTCGAGCGAAGCGTCTCCGCGAATGATCACCTCCGCCGTAGCGCCTTCAACCATTTCTGTAATTACCGGTCGGTTGAAAGTCGCAGGGTGCAGTAGCGATCCTTCGCGCGGAGAGAAACCCGGGTTCTCGGCCGTCAAGCCTTCGTCGAGCTCAAGAATGCCGAGAGTGATGCTGCTTTGCGAAGACATGATGAGCTCCATTGGTTTGAACAGTTTTTTCACCGCTCCAAGAAGAATTCACATTGCCTGGCTATGAGGGAAATGTGGGGCGGTCCGTCACATTGCAATTACAAAGCCTTTTACGGCAGACACCCTTCTGCGATGTCTAACCGGTTTTGTGAGTGATCACTCGATCCTCGTTCCCACCTTATTAGCAATCGCCCTAGCAAAGGCGAGATTGGCAATGGCGGTGTCCTGAATCCCTGTCCCGGTCAGATCGGCGATGGTGATCTGGTTATCGTTGGTCCGTCCAGCGATCGTACCGGCAGTAATTTGGCCGAGTTCAGGAAAAACTTGCTCTTCAGCGACTGCGCCGGCTGCTATTGCATGGTGCAGTTCACCCAGCCGACGCGTTTGAGCGAGGCTGTCCGCGACATAGAGATCGGCGCGGGCAATTGCCTGCGGCTCAACCTCATTCTTGTGTTCAGCATCCGAACCCATGGCCGTGATGTGTTGCCCCGGTTCGAGCCACTGTGCCTCAAGGATCGGACGATAGGCCGGGGTTGTGGTGATGATGACATGCGCACCTGCGACCGCCTCTTTCCCGCTTCTGCAAGCGGTGACGCTGATGCCCAATTGGTCGGACAGTTCTCGCGCCGTCTTTGCCGCCCTGGAGTTGTCGCGCGCCCAAATGCGGGCCTCCTGAATTGGCCGAACCAGCATGAGCGCCTGCAGTTGTAGGCGCGCCTGCATCCCAGCGCCAAATACAGCAGCCACCGACGAGTCTTTGCGGGCGAGGCGCATTGAAGCTACCGCGCCCGCGGCGGCCGTGCGGACATCGGTGAGATAGCCGTTATCCAGCAACAATGCCTGCACCAAGCCCGTCCTGCTGGACAGCAGTATCATCAGGCCATTGGTGCTGGGCAGACCAAGATCCGGATTGCCGAAAAAACCGGGGCTGATTTTTATGGCGAAGCCATCCAGGTCCGGGACATAGGCCGTTTTGACGTCAACTTCGCCGCGATGCTCGACAATATCCAGACGAAGAATTGGTGGCATCACCACGCTTTTCGTCGCCAGCGTGCGAAACGCCTCTTCGACGCAACGGACCGCCTCCAGATCCAATGACACCAGCTTTCTCAGCTGGTGTTCCGTTAAGATCATCATCGACCTCATGAGCCTGTCCTCGGCCATTCCTTGTCATTGCTGACGAGGCGCTTATGCAAATTCATATCGATATTGCGACCCGATAGTACGGTCACAACCGGTCCCCGCAGATCGTTGATCTTGTTTGCTAGCAAAGCGGCGATGCCGATCGCCCCGGCACCCTCCACAACCTCGCGCTCCCGCGCGTAGGCATGTCGAATGCCAGCGGCGATTTCGGATTCGCTCAACAATATGACGTCGTCCAACAGATCCCGGCACATGGAAAATGTCCATTTGTTGGCGAGCCCGATCCCGCCGCCGAGTGAATCCGCTAGAGTTTGGAATTCTTCGACCTGAACAGGGCGCCCCGCATCAAGGCTTGCTTTCATCGCGGCGCCGCGATCCATCGTAAGCCCAATGACCCGCGCATCGGGTCGAAGGCTTTTGACAGCAGCCGCCACTCCCGAAGCCAATCCTCCGCCCGATAACTGAATAAGAACAGTAGCCACGTCTGGCAGCGCCTCAAGGATTTCCAGTCCCAGTGTGCCTTGACCCGCGATGACCGCAGGGTGATCAAACGGTGGTATAAGGCATCGTCCGTCGCCTGATAATCTCTCGGCCTCTTCCTGAGCGTCATCCTGCGATCGACCGACGATCCGAACCTCAGCCCCTAGGCGCCGAATTTCCGAAACCTTGTTCTCAGGCACCAGATTTGACATGCAGATCGTTGCATTCACGCCGCAAGCGTTTGCCGCGAAGGAAAGTGCGCGCCCGTGATTGCCGGTCGAGGCGGCGACAACTCCCCGTCGCCTCTCTTCTTGAGAAAGCTGGAGAACCGCATTGAAGGCGCCGCGCAGCTTGAAACTGCCCGTGGTCTGCCGGTGCTCCAGTTTAAGATAAACCGGAACTCGAGAAACGCTCGATAACGAACACGATTGCGCAAGCGGCGTCGTTAGGATGTGATTTTTGATGCGCTTTCCGGCATCTTCGATATCATTGAGATCAATCATTCAGGTCACCCGCGGCGCGAAAACAGTTATCACGCGTTTTGGAACAGCTCCCAGCAGTAACGGATAGCCAGTTCTGTTGTCGGGATTAGCGTCTTGTCTGAGACGCCAAAGCTCGGCGTATGGACGCCGGACTCGTTTCCGGCCTCCTTGCTGCCGAACCAGAAATAAATCGATGGCAGGCAGCTGGCATAGAAGCCGAAGTCGTCGCTGCCCGAGCTCGCTGAGCCTTCGACGTACCTGTCCTCGCCGTCAGTCCGCACCACGATGTGCTTAAACAGCTCGACCATTGCGCGGTCGTTAACCACAGGAGGTTCGCCGGCATGCGAGCTGAACTCCGCCCGTCCGCGGTGCATGGCAGCAACCCCTTCGGCGATTTCGCCAACGCGCTGGACCAACAGCTTTCTCCGCTCGGGGCTGCTTGTCCGGATCGTTC
Source organism: Rhizobium sp. NXC24 (assembly GCF_002944315.1). Taxonomy (NCBI): domain Bacteria; kingdom Pseudomonadati; phylum Pseudomonadota; class Alphaproteobacteria; order Hyphomicrobiales; family Rhizobiaceae; genus Rhizobium; species Rhizobium sp. NXC24. The sequence goes on along the minus strand of NZ_CP024313.1, from coordinate 301,656 downwards.
CGGTCATCGTGACCGTCGGGCAGATGATGTTCGTCGCCTCCCCACCACGGATTGTCCCAATGGTGACGATCGCACCATCGTCTACCGGCATTTCCCGGGATACGACTTTTTGCACTTCATTGATGAAAGCGCCGGCGATCGCAATTGCGTCCACCCCGAGATGCGGTTTGGCACCGTGTGCCATGGTCCCAGTGAATTCGAGCGATAACTGGTCTGCCGATTTCGTTACAGCGCCCGCACGAGCGCCGTATGAGCCGACAGGAATGTCCGTGCGAACATGAAATCCTACTGCTGCGTCGAACCCGTCGAGCAACTTTTGGTCAACGACGGTCCTGCCGCCGAGCGGCTCCGCTTCCTCGGCCGGCTGAAAGAAGACCCGCAGCCTTCCTGAGAAATTTTCACGCATGCGATGGAACGCAAGTGCGGTTCCCAAGGCGATTGAGCCGTGCATGTCATGGCCGCACGCGTGCATCACGCCAGGCACTTGTGACCTATAAGGCAAATCCTCGCGGGCTTCCTGTATGGGAAGGGCATCAATGTCGCCACGCAGTGCGATTGACCGATTTGCGCCTGGGGCCAAGCCCTGAATATCGACGTAGACACCGGTGTTGTGGAAGGTCGCAACTTCCGTCAATCCGAAGCTGGCCAAGGTTTCGATGATCCGTTTCTGGGTTTTCCACTCATTGTTGGAAAGCTCGGGCTCGCGATGCATTGCGTGTCGCATTTCGACAACTGCATTGCGTTCGACTTCGGAGAGTAGGTTGTTCGTCGTGTTGTTCATCGTCACGGTCTTTTCATGGTTGTCTGGCATCGAGGCTAGCAGCATGTGAGCGGCAAAACCCGTCGATTTGAACGCAGATCTCGCAGTGTTCCTGCAAAACGGCGGTTGCGCGCGATTTGAAAAGGATCACCATCGCTACGCCTCGATAGGGATCGCGAAGCTCGCCTTGAGGCGATCCATTACCACCATGGTCTTGAAGCCTTTGATATCTGCATTTTCATAGAAGAACCGCCGCGTAAAATGTTCGTAATCCTCCATGTCCTTGGCGGTGACGACGAGCATGAAGTCGGCATCCCCCGTTACATAGAAGCCCATCATCACCTCACGGGTATTTCGTATCGCCGTCTTAAATCTGTCGACGATGTCAGCCCTTTCTCGCTCAAGGGACACCATGACGATCATGGTGATATGTCGTCCGACGGCCTTAGGTGAGACAATGGAAACATCGCCCTCGATCACACCCTCGTTGCGCAACCGCCTCAAGCGTCGTTGGCAAGCCGTTGGAGAGAGATGAACGACGGCCGCGAGTTCCTCCGAGGTCAGCCGATTATTCTTTTGAACCGCTTGGAGAAGCGCGATGTCCGCGCGATCGAGTTCGACCATCATCTGCCCTCCCCAAGGATGCAAACTGGGGAGGCGCCGCGGACGCATGCGAGGCCAATGAGGCCTTTCAAGCTTCTGTCGCTCCTCGGTCTGCGGCGCAGATAGTCATCCGACTTGGTCACGCCATTTCGAGAGCGAAGGAGACATGCTGGAATCAGATGAGTATGCACCGAATTTAGTCTCTATTTCACGAACAGCTTACGCGGGGTCATTGTCAGTGGCTCGTAACCCGTGTCGGAGACGGCGAAGCTCTGTGTGATGGTGATGCCGAC